>DASZVW010000410.1:0-5003 GCA_035546895.1 Polyangia bacterium | reverse complement strand
GCTGCCGGCCGCGATCGCCGGCAGCTGGTCGGCGTCGCCGATCAGGACCAGGCGCGCCTCGGGCCGGAGCGCGCGCAGGAGCTGCTCGCAGAGCGCCAGATCGACCATCGAGGCCTCGTCGACGATCACGCCGGCGTACGGCAGCCGATTGTTCTCGTGGTGGCGGAAGGCGCCGCCGCGCAGCGACGGCCGCGCCGAGAACCCGAGCAGCCGGTGGAGCGTCCGGGGCGACACCGACGCGGTCGCCGGTCCGCCGGCGCCGAGCGCCTCGGCGATCCGGTTGGCCGCCTTGCCGGTCGGCGCGGCGACGGCGATGGCGTCGGCGGCCATCCCGCGCGCGCGCCAGGCGCGCACGATGCCGCCGATGAGCGCGGTCTTCCCGCTGCCGGGGCCGCCGGTCACCACCGTCAGGGGCCGGGTGATCGCCGCTTCGATCGCCGCCGCCTGCGCGGCCGTCCAGCGCTGCCCGTCGCCCGCCGGCGGCGCGGCGGCCGGCGCCTCGAGCGGCGGCGGCGCGCTCTCCAGGCGCGCGACCAGGTTGTCGCAGAGCCGCAGCTCGAGCCGGAGGTCGCGCTCCTGGTAGAGCCAGGGGCCGTCGACGATGAACGGCCGGTGATCGCCCGGGCGCCCCACCAGCGGGGCCAGCGCCGGGTGCGCCGGCAGCGCGCCCGCGAGCGCCACCGCCGCCGCCCGATCGTCGGGGCGCGCCCCCAGCCGCCCGAGCCGCGCCTCCAGCGCGCCGCCCAGCGCCAGCCGGGTCGCCCCCTCGGCGCGGGCGTCGCCGGAGGCGAGGACCAGGAGCGCGAACGCGCGCCGCTCGCCGGTCGACAGATCGCGCGGCCAGGCGGCGGCCTCCAGCGCCAGCGCGCACGCCGTCGCCTCGACGTCGCCGTCCACCAGCCCGGCGGCCCAGGCTGGCGGCCAGCGCGTTTCGGGCGCGCCGCTCACGCCTCGGCCTCCTCGCGCGCGCCCAGCTGCTCGGCGATGTCGGCCTCCCAGGTCCGCAGCTCGTCGAAGCTCGGCCGCCGGCTGCGCACCGCGCCCGTCGCGGGGAGCCCGCGCACGAACAGGTACAGCGTGCCGCCGAACCGCGCCTCGTGGTCGGCCGCGGTCTCGACGCCCAGCATGCGCACCAGCGCCAGCGCGTAGAGCTGCTCCTGCAGCGCGTAGTTCTGGGCCACGTGCCCCTCCACCGCCGCCGGGTCCCAGCCGGGGAGGCGGTCGGTCTTCCAGTCGCCGAAGTAGACGCGCCCCTCGTGCTCGAACAGCAGGTCGACGAACCCCTTGACGTACCCGCGGTCGGCGCCGCCGGCCCCGGCGGGGAAGGGGAACAGGAACTCCATCTCCCGCGCCACCCGCGCCGCGCGCGGCAGGCCGTCGAGCACGCCCCCCACCACCGGCAGCGGCGTCGTCAGCGCGGCGTGCGCCATCCGCGCCGCGGCGGCGAGCTGGCGCGGGTCGCGGCCGTGCCGGCGGAGCGCCGCCTCCAGCAGCGCGCGCACGTCGGCGCGCGCGCGCCAGGCCTCGAAGTCGGCCGTCTCGCGCAGCGTCTCCAGCGGGATCCGCTCCAGCAGGTCGTGGACGAAGATCCCCGCCCGCGCCCCGCCCGGCAGCTCGTCGTCGCCGAGCGGCGCCGGATCGGGCGCCTCGTCGTGGATCTCGGTCGGCGGCCGGTAGCCCCCCTCGGCGTGCTTGATCCGGCTGTAGGAGGTGACGCGCGGTCCGGGGCGCTCGGCGGCGAGCCGCCCCAGCTCGGGCCCCGGCGCAGCTGCCTTCCGCTCGGGCTCGGGGCGCCAGCCGACGAGGCCCAGCGTCAGCCGCGGCCGGCCGCCGTCGCCGGTGGCGCGCGGATCGATCGGCACGTCGCGGGTCTCGAAGTGGCGCCGCTGCCCCTCGTCGGCGCGCAGCGCGCGCAGCCGGCGGTTGACGTGCGCGTACCCGCCGGTGAGCTTCCAGTTCACCTCGCGCGTCCCGCCGTCGAGTGGGGCGTCGCTCTCCCCCTCGCCCGAGAACGGCAGGTAGAGCCGCCGCCGCGCGCGGGTGAGCGCCACGTAGAAGAGGCGCTGGTCCTCGCTGGCCCGCTCGCCCTTGATGAGGTCGGCGAGCGCGTTGGTGCGGGGGCGGCCGGCGGTCGCCAGCCGGGCGCCGCCGGTCGTGTAGTGGCGCACGCCGCGGTTGGGCGAGGGGCTGAAGCCGCCGTAGAGGAAGACCACCTCCGCCTCGAGGCCCTTGGCCTTGTGCATGGTCATCACCTGCACGGCGTCGCGCTCGCTCTCCAGGCGCTGCACGTTCCCCTCCTCGGCCTCGGGCACGAGCAGCTTGCCGCACAGGGCCGACAGGCGGCGCACCACCTCGCCGAGCGGCCGGGCGGCGCGGGCGTCCTCGGCGGCCAGCACCTCGAACAGGTGGCGGAAGTTGGTGAGGCGCCGCGCGCTCTCGCCCAGGAAGCACTCGCGCAGGACGACGCCGCTCTCCTCGAGCAGGCGCGCGTAGAGGCGGGCCAGCGGCTCGCGGGCGGCGCGCGCGTGCCAGCCGAACAGGCGGGCGTAGAGCGGGTGGTCGCCGCCGGCCGCGGCCGCCGCCGGCAGGTCGGCCAGCGCCAGCCCGAAGAACGGGGTCAGCCAGGCGCGCAGCCGCTTGGCCGGATCGTGCGGGTCGGCCACCGCGCGCAGCAGATCCCGCACCTGCCGCGCCTCGGGCGAGGCATAGAGCCCCTCCTGGTTGTAGACGATCGCCGGCAGCCCGCGCGCCGCCAGCGCGGCCGCCGCCGCCTTGGCCTCGGCCCAGGTCCGGGTGAGGACGAAGATCTCGCTGGCGCGCGGCGCCTCGCGCTCCGCCAGGAGCCGGCCGATCTCGGCGGCCACCGCCTGCGCCAGCCCCTCGCGGACCGAGCGCATCGGCAGCCGGGAGACCTCCTCGCCGGCGGTCACGCGGAGCAGCGTCACCGCGGGCCCGGCCGCGGGGGCGCCGTCGGCGGAGCCTTCGTCGGCGCCGCCGAAGCTGACCGGCGGGTCGTAGCGGACGTCGGCCCGATCGAAGTACGGCTCGGCGGCCGTCTGATCGAGGATGGCGTTGTAGGCGTCGATGACGGCGCGGGTGGAGCGGAAGTTCCGGGTGAGGTGGTGCGCCTCGCCCGCAGGCGCCAGCGCGTCGCGCGCCCGGGCGTAGGTCGCCACGTCGGCGCCGCGGAACCCGTAGATCGCCTGCTTGGGATCGCCGACCAAGTACAGCGGGCGTTCGGCCCGCTCGTCGAAGACGGTCCGGAAGATCGCCCACTGCACCGGATCGGTGTCCTGGAACTCGTCGACGATGGCCAGCTTGAAGCGCCGGCGCAGCGTCGCCACCAGCTCGGCGCCGCGCGGCCCCGCGAGCGCCTCGGCGACCAGCGCCAGCATGTCGTCGAAGTCGTAGAGACCGGCGGCCCGCTTGCGCGCGGCGAGGCGGGCGGCGACCGGCGGCGCGAAGAGCTGCACCACCGCCGCCTCCAGCGGGACGGCCACCTCGGCCAGCTCCTCGACCAGCGTGGCCACCGGGCTGGCCGTCCGCCGGCCCAGCCGATCGACCAGGAAGGCGAGCAGGTCGTCTTTGCCGGCCGGCACGTCGAGCGCGGCCAGGAACCGCGCGGTGTCGCCGTCGGCGGCGAAGCGGCGCGCCAGCGCGTGGACCAGCGCCAGCCGCCCGTCGACGGCCCTGGCGGTCTGGGCGTGCAGCCCGGCGGAGGCCGCCGCGAGCTCCGCCGGCGCCAGCGCGGCCAGCCGGCGGGCCACCTCGGCGATGCGCGCCGGCTCGAACGGCGTCCCCCAGGCGGCGCGGAGCTGGTGCGCGCGGTAGAGTAGCCCCTCGAGCCCGTCGACGCTGCCGGCGGCGCCGCCGCGCGCCAGGTAGGCCTCCAGATAGGGGGCGAACGCCGCGTCGACGGCCAGCTCCTGGCGCAGCACCTCGGCGAAGGCCGCCGCGAAGGCGGCCCGGCTCTCCACGCTCTGCTGGAGCAGCAGCCGGCCGCCCGCGAAGGCCTGCTCGGTGAGCACCCGCTGGCAGAAGGCGTGGATGGTGGAGATCGGCGCCGCCTCGACGGCCCGGGCGGCGGCCTCCAGGCGCGCGCGCGCCGCCGCGTCGATGGTCCAGGCGAAGGCGGCGTCGTCGACGGCGCCCGCCGCTCGCGCCACCTTCTGGACGAGCGCGCGGAGCCGCCGGCGCAGCTCGGCGGCGGCGCGGTCGGTGAAGGTGACGACCAGCATCTCCTCGAGGCGGGCGTCGCCGCGCACCAGGCGGTCGACCACCAGGTGCTCGATGAGGAAGGTCTTGCCGGTCCCGGCCGACGCCTCCACGACCGCCGAGCGATCGCGCGCGATGCGGGCCAGCTCGGCGGGGAAGGGGTAGAGGACGGGGGAGGGGGTGGTCATCGCCGTCTCTTCTTGGGCGCCGCCTCGACGGGCGCCGTGGCCGCGACGTAGGGGGCGAACCGGCGCGCCACGAAGGCGGCCGCGGTCTGCTCGTCGGGGACGGGGTACTCGCGCGGGTCGGGGATCGGCCCCTGGTCGGAGGCGAAGCGGGTCCAGTTGTCGTCGCGCAGGAGCAGGATCGACTGGCGGACCCCGATCTCCTCGCCCTTGTCGGTGTGGTCCTTCCAGAAGAAGACCCCCTCGCAGGGGAAGAAGTAGGCGTGGACCTCCTGGAGCAGCTCCCCGGCGAGCCGGCCCAGGTAGCCGCGCGCCGTCTCGGCCGCGATCGGCAGGAAGACGCGCGCGTCGACGCAGGGCTCGCCGTCCCGCTCGGGGCGGACGACGAGGGCGCGCGTCGGCCGCTCGTCCTCGCCCAGCGCCGCCAGCGCGAGGTGGGTGAAGAACGGGCCCAGGAGATCGCGCTCCAGCTTGTCCTGGCTGGTGGAGCCGACCAGGGAGATGACGACGCGCGCGCCGTCGGCGTCCTCGGCCAGGAGCGCCGTCTGGCCGCCGACCGCGGCCGTGGTGCCGTCGGCGAGCGGCACGGCGAGCGCCGGCCGC
>DASZVW010000409.1:0-4049 GCA_035546895.1 Polyangia bacterium | reverse complement strand
CCTCGAGGAGAAGTCGCTCGGCGACACCCAGGCCGCGGTCGCCACCCTGCGCACCATCCTGGAGGTCGATCCCCAGGACGCCACCGCCATCGACGCGCTCGATCGGATCTTCGAGGCGGGGGCCAACCACCGCCAGCGGGTGGAGATCCTGCGCAAGCGGATCGATCTCGCGGGAGACGCCGCCGCTCGGCAGGCGCTCTGGCGCAGCGTCGCCAACCTGCTGGAGAAGGACGTGGGCGACGTCGACGAGGCGATCGCCGCCTGCGTCGCCATCCTCGACGAGAACCCCGAGGACGATCAGGCGCTGGAGACGCTGGCCCGCCTCTTCGAGCAGCAGGGGCGCCACCGCGACCGGCTGGAGATCGTCGAGCGCCGGCTGCTGCTGCGCAAGCCCAAGGACGCCGAGCGGGTGGCGCTGCTCAAGCAGATCGCCAAGCTGCTCGAGGGGCCGCTGGGCGATCCGGCGGGCGCGCTCGAGCGCTGGCGCGAGATCCTCGAGCGGGCGCCGGGCGACGCCGAGGCCCTGGGCGCCATCGAGCGCTTCCTGCACCCCGACACCGACGCGGCGCTGCGGCTGGCGGCGGCGCAGATCCTGGAGCCGCTCTACGAGAAGGGGGGGCGCTGGCCCGAGCTGGCGGCGATCGTCCGCATCTACGTCGACGCGCAGTCCGACGCGCGCGCGCGCCTGGCCGAGCTGACCCGGCTGGCGGCGCTGGAGGAGACGCGGCTCGGCGACACCGAGGCGGCGCTCCGCACCACCGCGCTCGCCATCCGCGACGCGCTCACCGAGCCGGAGCTGCCGGCGCTGCTCGACGCCTACGAGCGGCTCTCCGGGCCGCGGCGGTCGTCGGAGGTGATCGCCTTCTACCGCGACATCAGCCCCGACGTGCTCGACGAGGGGCTCAAGCTGCGCCTCGATCGCACCATCGCGGCGGCGGCGGCCGGGCAGGGGGACGCCGCCACCGCGGCCGACTACTACCGGCGCATCCTCGACCGCCTCCCCGACGACGAGGGGACGCTGGCCGCGCTCGACACCATCTACCGCGGCGCCGGCGACGCCGAGGCCCTCTACGAGATCCTGGTCCGCCGCGCGGAGCTGGCCAAGGACCCCGGCACCGAGGCGGCGCTGCGGCTGCAGATCGGCGAGCTGGCCGAGACCAAGCTGGCGCGGCTCGACGAGGCGATCGCCGCCTTCGAGCGGGTGCTGGAGATCTCGCCCGCCGATCGCGGGGCCGGCCCGGCGCTCGATCGGCTCTACACCAAGGCCGAGCGCTGGAGCGATCTGACCCGCCTGCTGCTCGATCTGCTGCAGCGGGGCCGGCGCCCCGAGAAGGAGCTGGTCGACCTCCGGTTCCGGCTCGCGCAGATCGAGCAGGACCGGCGCGGCGACCGCGAGGCGGCGCTCGACCACCTCAAGCTGGTGCTGGCGGGCGACCCCGATCACCCAGGCGCCATCGCCATGCTCGAGGGGATGCTGGACGACATCGCGGTCCAGGGGACGGCCGCCGCGCTGCTCGAGCCGGTCTACGCCGGCCGCGGCGACTGGAAGTCGCTCATCAAGATCGGCGAGATCCGCCTCCTGCAGGTGGAGGACCCCGCCGAGCGGATCGGGTGGACCAAGCGGATCGCCCGCCTCTACGAGGAGCAGCTCGAGGACTTCGACAGCGCGCTCCGCTGGTACGGCAAGGTGTTCCAGGAGGCGCCGACCGAGCGCCTGGCCTCGGAGCCGCTCTTGCGCCTGGCCGACAAGCTCGATCGCTGGCAGGACGCGGCCACGCTGCTGGCCAACTACCTCGACGGCGAGCTGTCGGAGGAGCCGGCGGTGCTTGAGATCGTGCGCCGCACGGCCGAGATCTTCGACCTGCGGCTCGGCCAGCGCGAGGAGGCGCAGAAGTACTACCGCCGCCTCTACGACGCGCGTCCCGACGATCGAGAGGCGACGCAGCTCCTCGAGGCGGCGCTGGAGCGCTGGGGGGCCTGGACCGAGCTGCGCGAGTTCGTCGACGAGCAGGCGGGCCGGGCGCCCGATCCGGCCGCCCGCGTCGCGCTGCTCCGCCGCAGCGCCAAGCTGGACGAGGAGAAGCTCGACGACGCCAACCGCGCCATCGGGACGCTGCGCGAGGCGCTGGAGGTCGATCCGACCGACCGCAAGGCGGCCGCCGAGCTGGAGCGGCTGCTCTCGCAGGCGGGCCGCTGGTCCGACCTGGCCGACCACCTGAACGCCAGCCTCGATCGCGAGCCGCTGGGGGCCGACCGCGACGCGGCGACCCTGCGCCTGGCCGAGATCCTGGCCAATCGGATCGGCGACACCACCAGCGCCGTCGACCGCTACGCCGAGATCCTCTCGCGTCCGGCCGCCACCCGCGACCTGCAGGCGGCGGTCGCCGCGCTGGAGGGGCTGGCCCGCGACGCCGACCAGCGCTACCGGGTGGCCACCATCCTGGAGCCGGTCTACCGGCGGACCAACGACCTCACCAAGCTGGTGGGGGCGCTGGAGGCGCAGCTCGAGTTCGCCGACGACCGGACCGAGCGCGTGCGCGTGCTGGGCGAGACCGCCGAGATCCACCAGCGGCTGGGGCGGCTCGACCTGGCGTTCGACTGCCGCAGCCGCGCCTGGCTCACCGACGTGGAGTCGGCGGAGGCGCTGTCGGCGATGGAGCAGCTCGGCCTCGCGGCCAAGCTCTACGCGCCGCTGGTGGCGGCGCTGCAGAAGGGGGCGGTGGAGGCGGTCGATCCCGATCTGCAGGCGCAGCTCTGGATCGCCTCGGCCAAGCTGCTGGAGAGCCCGCTCGGGCGGGCGGCGGAGGCCGTGGAGGCCTGGCGGTCCGCGCTGGCGGCCCGGCCCGACGACCGCGACATCTTCCTGGCCCTCGAGCGCCTGCTGGCGGGCGCGGGGCGCGCGCCCGAGCTGGTCGAGGTGCTGGAGCGCCACCTGGAGATGGCGGTCGACGGCGACGAGCGCAAGGTGATCGCCAAGCGGATCGCCCACCTCTACGAGGACGCGCTCAAGGCGTCGGAGCGCGCGGTGCGGGCCTGGGAGACGGTGCTGGAGATCGATCCCAACGAGGGGGAGGCGCTGGAGTCGCTGGCGCAGCTCCACCTCGCGGCCGGCGCCTACCGCGAGCTGGCCGAGGTCTACGCCCGCAAGATCGAGGTCACCGAGCGGGCCGACGAGCGGCGGATGCTGTTCCTGCAGAGCGCCCGCATCCACGAGCAGAACCTGGGCGACGCCGAGCGGGCCATCGAGCAGCTCCGCGCGCTGCTCGCCGAGACGCCGGGCGACGGCGAGGCGCTGGCCGAGCTGGATCGGATCCTCACCGCCGAGGGGCGGAGCACGGACCTCGTCGAGGTGCTCGACGCCCGGGCCGCCGACGCCCGGGACGCCGCCGCGCGCGACGAGCTCGCCTTCCGCGCGGCGCGCCTCACGGAGACCGATCTCTCCGACGTCGAGGGGGCGATCGGCCGCTACGCGGCGATCCTGGCCGCCTCGCCCAAGCACGCGGGGGCGCGCGACGCGCTCTACGCGATCGCCCGCGGCGACGACTACCGGCTGCCGGCGGTGGCGGTGCTGGAGCCGCTCGAGCGGGCGGCCAAGCGGTGGGACGGCGTCGTCGAGCTCCTCGAGCTGCGGCTCGGCGCCGAGGACGCGCCGGCCGATCGGCTGGCGCTGCTGGGCGAGATCGCCCGCCTCGAGGAGAGCGAGCGGCGCGACGTCGACCGGGCGTTCGCCGCCTGGGCGCGCGCGCTGACCGAGGACGCCACCGTCGACGAGCCGCGCGAGGCGCTCGAGCGGCTGGCCGCGGCCAGCCGGGACTGGAGGCGCCTGTCCGACGTCTACGCCGAGCGGATGGAGGCCACCTTCGACGCCGGCCTGCAGCGGATGCTGGCCATGCGGCTGGCGTCGCTGTACGAGAACGAGCTGCCCGATCTCGAACGCGCGGCCGACTACCTGCGGAAGGCGCAGTCGCTCCCCGGCGACGAGGAGCCGGTGCTGGCGGCGCTCGAGCGGGTGCTGCGCAAGCTCGGCAAGGGGGCCGAGGACGAGCTCG
>DASZVW010000408.1:0-1567 GCA_035546895.1 Polyangia bacterium | reverse complement strand
GAACCGGACCTCGGCCTGCCGGGGCGCCGCCGCGGCCAGCTCGGCGAGCGCCCGCGCCGCCTCGCCCAGGCGCCCGTCCGCCGCCAGGATGGTGGCGCGGGTCAGCCGATCCTCGATCGCGCCCGGGTTTGCCGCGACGGTCAGGTCGATCTCGGCGAGCGCCGCCGGCAGATCGCCCGCGCGGCGCAGGATCTCGGCCCGCGCGCGGTGCGCGGCCGGGAGGTGGGGGTCGATGGTCAGCGCCCGCTCGGCCTCCTCCTCGGCGGCGGCCGGACGGCCGAGGCGGACCAGGACCAGCGCGTTCGCCGCGTGGGCGTCGGCCCGGCGGGGGTACGCGGCGCAGAGCTTCTCCAGCTCCCAGTGGGCGTCGCTCGGCCGCCCGAGTCGCAGGAGGAGCTCGCCGGCCAGCAGGCGGGCGTCGGCGTAGCCGGGATCGATCGCCAGCGCGGCCTGCGCCTGGGCCAGCGCGCTCTCCGCGTCGCCCCGGTGCATGAGCAGGTCGCCGAGGTTGAGGTGGGCCTCGGCGAGGTCCTCGTTGAGGGCCAGCGCGGCGCGGAAGTCCTCCTCGGCCCGCGCGGGGTCGCCGCGCCGCAGGGCCACCAGGCCGAGGCCGTTCTCCGCCTCGGCGAGGCGCGGCTCGTACTCGAGCGCCAGCGCGAAGTGGCCGGCCGCGCTCTCCAGCTCGCCGCGCCCGAGCGCCTCCACCCCGGCGGCCTCGAGCTCGAGCGCGCGCGGCTGCAGGCGGGCCGGCGCCGTCGCGCAGCCGGCGGCGAGCGCCACGAAAGCGGCCAACGTGAGGCTGCGCGAGGGAAGAGGGCGAGCGGGCGGACGGCGTGTCGCGGCGGGCATCGCGCGGGTCATCGGTCGACCGCGACCGGCGGTTGCGTATCGCCGCAGCCGCGCGCGCAGGCGACGCCGACCGCGCCGTCGGGTGCGATGGTGACCGTGACGGCGCCGTCGCGATCGGTCCGCAGCGTCCGCGCGCCCCGCGCCGCGTAGCGGGCCAGGACCTCGGGCGCCGGGAAGTGGAACTGGTTGTGCCAGCCGAGCGACATCACCGCCACCCGCGGGTGGACGGCGGCCAGGAGCTCGTCGCTGGACGACGTCCGGCTGCCGTGGTGCGGGACCTTGAGCACGTCGGCCGCCACCGCCTGTCCGGCGGCCTGCCGGCCGACCAGCTCCCCCTCGCCGTCGGCCTCCAGATCGCCGGCGAAGAGCAGCGCCCGGCCGGCGAACGCCACCCGCAGGACCAGTGAGGCGTCGTTGACGGTCAGGCCCGACGGCGCGGCGATCCGATCGTCGAGGAACGGGCCGAGCGGCTCGACGCGCGCGGCGCCGAGCGGCCGCGCCGCCACCGCGGGCGAGGGGACGCCGCGCGCCCGCGCCAGCGCCAGCAGCCGTCCGTAGTCGGGGTTGCGCCCATCGTCGCCGCTCGACCAGAAGGCCCCCACCGGGAAGCGATCGAGGATCCGGAACAGGCCGTTGTGGTGGTCGGGGTGGGGGTGGGAGAGGGCCACCACGTCGAGGCGCGAGATCCCGCGCGCCCGCAGGAACGGCTCGACGATGC
>DASZVW010000407.1:0-15547 GCA_035546895.1 Polyangia bacterium | reverse complement strand
GACGGCGGGGTCGGCGCCCGCGCGCCAGTGGTCGTCGCCAGTGAACGCTGCCGCCCGCAGGGCATTGAGAATCGCGACCGAGGTCCCGGAAGGTATCGCGCCGTCGTAACTGGGCTTCTCTCGAGCGAGCAGTGTCTCGTGCTTGACGCTCGTGGTGAACCAGCCGCCGAACGCCGGATCTCCGAACAGCCTCTCGGTGTCTGCGCAGAGCGCGAGGGCCTCCCTCAGCCAACGAGGATCGAACGAGGCTTCGAAGAGATCGAAGAGGCACGCGGCCAGAAACGCGTAGTCCTCAAGGAACCCCGGCGGGCCGAGACGTCCCCCCTCGAAACTGCGCGCCAGCGCCCCGCCGGGGCGCACGGTGCTGAGGAGGAACTCCGCCGCGCGCGCCGCGGCGGCGGTGTAACGGGGCTCGCCGAGGATGCGACCGGCTTGGGCGAGGGCGGAGATCATGAGGCCGTTCCACGCCGCGAGAATCTTGTCATCACGGGCTGGCGGGATTCGGCGGGCGCGAATGGCGTACAGCTTGGCCCGGGCCGCCACAAGCGCCGCCCGCTCCTGCTCGTCGGGCTTCGGCACGAAAAGGATGTTCCGCCCCTCGAAGTTCCCAGCCGGCGTTACGCCGTAGTAGCGGACGAAACGGTCGGCCACAGGTCCGGGGCCGAGCGCGGCCCGGATCTCGGGCTCGGACCAGATGAAGAACTTCCCCTCCGCTCCGTCAGAATCGGCGTCCGTGGCCGAATAGAAGGCACCCGACGGCGCGGTCATCTCCGCGAGCACATAGTCGACCGTCTCGCGAGCAATCCGCGCGAAGTCGGCACGTCCTGTCGCCTGGTGCGCCTCGAGATAGGCGACCGCCAGCAATGCGTTGTCGTAGAGCATCTTCTCGAAGTGCGGCACCAACCAGCGCTCGTCGGTTGAGTAGCGGTGAAAGCCACCACCGATCTGATCGTTGATGCCGCCAGCTGCCATCTTCTCGAGTGTCAGCGTCGCCATGCGCAGCGCTTCCGCGTCCCCGGTCCGGCGGTGGTAGCGCAGCAGGAGTCGCACGGGCAGGCTCGAAGGGAACTTCGGCGCCCCGCGCATCCCGCCGTTCGAGTTGTCGAAGGCGCGCTTGAGGTACTCGACCAGCGCCGAGATGACGGCCGCCTCAGGCGTCCCGGTGGGACCTGCAGATGCGGCGGGCGACGAGAGCGGCCCGCCAAGGTCTTGTCGGACGGCAGCGGCAAGCTTCCCTGCCTCGGTGACGATCCGGTTCGGATCGGCGTGATACGTCGTAGCCAGTTCGGTCAGAAGGCTGAGAAACCCTTGCCGGGCGCCGCGCGCGCCGTCACGAGGCGGGAAGTAGGTGCCACCAAAGAACGGTGTTCGCTCCGGCGTAAGCCAGACGCTCATCGGCCAGCCTCCTGAGCCGGTCAGCGACTGCACGGCGCTCACGTAGACGGCGTCGATGTCGGGCCGCTCCTCCCGGTCGACCTTGATGGCGACGTAGTTCTCGTTCAGGTAGCGGGCGATCTCCTCGTCCTCGAACGACTCGGCCTCCATGACGTGGCACCAGTGACAGGTCGAGTAGCCGACAGAAAGGAATATCGGCTTTCCTTCGCGTTTCGCCCGTGCGAACGCCTCGTCGCCCCAGGGATACCAGTTCACGGGGTTGTGGGCGTGCTGGAGGAGGTACGGGCTCGCCTCGAGGATGAGACGGTTGGTGTACTTCGGGCTCCCGTCAGGATTCAGGTGGTGGGTCCGCGGGCGGTAGGCGGCGCCCTTCGCGGCCAGCGCCGCCCGCAGCTTGGCTTCTAGCTCCGGCGAGCGCCTTGCGACCCCAGGCAGCGCGGGATCTCCCTCGAGGCTCCGCGCCGGCGCGGGCTCCGTCCCTTGTTTGCATCCGGCGAGCGCCAGAGCGCAGGCCGCGAGTGCCCACATTGGCGCAACCTTCATCCCCGTCGATCCTCGGCCATCCGACCGCCCTTTTGCCGGCACAAGCCGCTCAGCGCTTGCTCTTGGCCCCCGTCTTCTTCGCGGCCGCCGGCCTCTTGATTGCGGCCTTGGCACCTGATCGCACTTTGGCCGGCTCCGCGGTCGCTCGCGTTTTCTGCTTCGCGGGAAGGGCGGCCGTGTAGTCCAAGGCCTTTCGGATCCACGCCCGCAGCTCGTCCGGCTCCACCATCACCGACTCGGGCAGGAACACCGTGTCGCGCATGATCCGTCCGTTCCCCATTGGGTCGAACATCGTCGCGCCGTCGATGGCCAGCGCAGCCTTTTGATCGGCGTCGGAGAGTTTCACGACCGCACCGCGGGCGAAGAGACCCGCGAACATCTGGCCATTCACCTTCGCCGCCACGCCCCCGAACATGTTCACCGTGGAGACCCGCGGATCGCGCGGCAGAGAGTCGCGAAACAGTGGATGGTTCTCCTGCGGGATCTTCACCCAAGCCATGGGCCGACTATCGCACGCCTTCTCGCGCGCGGGCGCGGGCGGACACCGCCTCAGCATGCCTGGCCAGCCGGGCAAAGACATCGTCGAGGGTAGCGGTCAGCTTGCGCTTCATGACCAGCTTGTCGAGCAACCATCCGAGCGGGCCGAACTTCAGCTCGTACTCGAGATTCTGTGAGATCAGGCTGCCGGCACCCTTCGGCTCGATCCGCGTGACCCAGCGCATGAACCGGATCGGCCAGTCGCTCTCGGCAACCTCGAGCCCCACCTCCCGCCCCTCTTCCCAGTGAGTCACGCGCTCCACGACGCGCCCGTTCGGCAGGAGGTCGCAGACACGCTCTGCGCCTACACCGCTCCGGCGCGCCCCCTTGACCGCCGCGGTTCGTACGGTCGGGTTGTAGTGTTGAACCGCTTCGAGGTCCGCCAGAACAGCCCAGACACGTTCGGGCGGGCAGGCAGCTTCGATCTGGTGATGGATCGTCGTCATGGCTACTCCACAAGTGGTTACTTGTGGAGTAGCACGCCCCGACATGGTACACAAGTGGTCACTTGTGAAGCGATCACACCAGCAAACGGCTACGGCGCTCAAGGCCCTCGGCGAACCGAGGCGCGTCGAGATCCTGCAGCTCCTCCGCGACGGACCTCGGACCGTCGGCGAGATCGCCGCTCAGGTCGATGTCACGCAGCAGGCGGTCTCGCAGCACTTGGCTGTGCTCGGCCAGGCGGGCCTGGTCGAAGCCCGTCGCGAAGGCACAAGGAGCATCTACGCGGTGCGCCCAGACGGTTTCGCGCCGGTCGAGGAGTTCGTGCGCAGCTTCTGGGCCCCGCGGCTGCGGGCGCTCAAGGACGACATCGAGAGGAAGAAATGAGCGAGGGTTTTCGGACGTCGATCGACATCGCCGCGACGCAGGACCAGGTCTTCGACTACTTCGTCAGGCCGGATCTGCTCGTGCGTTGGATGGGCGACTACGCGAGACTGGAAGCGAACGAAGGCGGCGTCTTCTCGGTCGACATCAACGGCGTCCTGATTCGCGGCCACTTCGTACGCCTTGAGCGGCCGACCCTGATTGAGATCGCCTGGGGCGAAGCGGGGAACACCACGATGCCTCCCGGCGCCACCCGACTCGTCGTGACCTTCACCCCTGAAGGAAAAGGAACACGCGTGACGCTCGAGCACAGCGGTCTGGCGCCCCAGGAAGCCAAGAAGCACGCCGTCGGGTGGCCGCACTTCATCGAGCGACTCGCGGTCGCTGCGACCGGCGACAACCCCGGGCCCGATCCCTGGAAGACGGCGCCGCCTGGGTGATATCGCTAGGTCCGATGCTGGGCCATCTACCGCCCTCATGTTATTCCTGCTGACTGGATGCGCGTTGCGCTCATCTCCGATCTCCACGGGAACATGGTGGCGCTGCGGGCCGTCCTTCAGCACATCGAACGCTCCCGAGTCGAGCGAATCGTCTGCCTGGGCGATGTCGCGACCCTAGGACCGGCGCCCGACCTGGTCGTCGAGACACTCGCAGAGCGCGGCTGTCTCTGCATCCTCGGAAACCACGACGAGTTCCTCCTCGACGAAACGCTCATACACAGCTACACCGAGATCCCCGTGATCGTCGCCTCGGTCGATGCCAGCCGCGTGGCGATGAAACGATCGTCGCTCGCTTTCCTCAAGACGTTTCAGCGGTCGTCGGAGTTGGACTTGGACGGAACAGCTCTGTCGGTCTTTCACGGTTCGCCGCGGTCGCACATGGAAGACCTGCTCGCGACGACACCAGCCGAGCAGCTCGATCAAGCGCTGGGCGAGCGGCGCGCGACTGTCATGGCCGGCGGCCACACGCATATCCAGATGCTGCGTCAGCACCGAGGAGATCTCCTGGTGAACCCTGGCAGCCTGGGCCTCCCTTTCGAGTCGTACGCGTCGGGAGGACCGCCAGTCGTCCTACCCCACGCCGAATACGCAACGGTCGAAGCTGCGGGGGGCGAGGCCTCCGTAACGCTTCACCGCGTGCCGCTCGACCGAGCAGCCCTGATCGCGCAAGCGGGAGGGTGGGATAATCCTCTTCGCGACTATCTCGTCGGGCAGTACAAGCGTTAGCCTCTGCTCCTCGTTCGGCTTCCGATGCGCAGGCCGGTTTCCGGACGGTGCGCGTGTATAGTCGGCCCGCTTGGCACAGGCGCGTTTTCGCGATCTCTTGGCCCTCATCGCCCGCGCGGCCGACGTGGGGATGGGCCAGCCCGAGGACCACGCGCTACGCGCGGCGCTGGTGGCTCACGGCATCGCCGTGGCGGCGGGGCTGACCCCGCGCGACGTACGGGATGCGGTGTTCGTAACATTGCTCCGGTTCGCCGGCTGCACGGCCGAAAGCCACCTCGCCGCGAAGGTGATGGGCGACGAGATTGCGTTCCGAGGCGCGATGTACGGGCAGCTAAACTTCGGCGAACCGCGCGAGGTGTTGGCCTTTTTTTGGAAGATGTCCGGGCGCGGCCGCGGTCTCCCGGGTCGCGCCGCCGCGTTCGCCCGGACACTGGCTCGGATGCCAGGGTTGATGGAGGCGTCGCTGGCCCACTGCGAGGTCAACGACATTTTCGCCGATCGCCTCGGCCTCGACAGACAGCTCCGGGATGAGCTCGCGCAGGTCTACGAGTCCTGGAACGGCAAGGGCGTCCCCAAGAAGCTGAAGGGCGACGCCATTCTTCCGGTTGTGCGGGTCGTCGGAGTAGCCGACGAGGTCGAATCCGCTCATCGCCTGGCCGGAACGGCCGCCGCAGTCGCGCTCACCAAACGGCGGTCGGGCCGCGTGCTCGACCCCAAGACGTGCCAGGCGTTCATCACGAATGCCGAGAGGATCTGCACGCCGCTCGCAGCCCCGTCGCCGGTGAAGGAATTGGCAGCTCTCCTGCTCGCCGAAGAGCCGCCCGTCGACGAGAGAACCCTCGACGCGGTTTGCGAGGTCCTGGCGGACTTCAGCGACCTCAAGTGTGAGCTCACGCGCGGGCACTCGACGGGCGTGGCCGACCTAGCTTGGCGGGCCGCCGGTCTGCTGCGTGTCCCGATGGAGGTCCGGACGACCCTCCGGCGGGCGGCGCTGCTCCACGATCTCGGCCGGGTGAGCGTGAGCGCGGCGATCTGGGACAAGGCCGACTCCCTCACCGATGCTGAGTCCGCACGCGTCCAGTCGCACACCATCTCGACAGAGCGGATCCTCGCCGGGTGGCCGATGCTGACGGCAGAGGCGGAGCTCGCGTCGCTCGCCCACGAACGAATCGACGGGCGCGGTTACCACCGCCGCCTGCCGGCCGTCGGGATCCCCGTGGCCGCCCGGCTGCTGGCGGCGGCTGACGTTTACCAAGCTCTGCGATCGGATCGACCCCACCGGGCGGCCCTCTCGGCAGAGCGCGCCGTCGCCGTGCTCCGAGAGGAGGCGCAGGCGGGCCGGCTCGATGGTCAGGCAGTCGAGGCGGTGTTAGCCGCTGCCGGCGAGAGGCCCGCCCTTCGCGCTCAAGCTCCGGCCGGGCTCACCGAGCGCGAGGTCGAGGTCCTGCGGCTTCTTGCCCGGGGCCTCACGAACCGTGAGATCGCCGGCGAGCTGAAGATCGCGGTCAAGACCGCCGGCAACCACGTGCAGAGCACACTCGACAAGATCGGCGTGCGCACTCGGTCGGCGGCCGCGATGTTCGCCATGCGCCACGGTCTCGCGTCCTAGGGTGTTTGCCTCAGGCGGCATCGCCCGCCGATCCGTAACGTCGTCTCCATGGCCGCCACACCGAGCGGCCGACCACAACGGAGATGGAGGACACCGCCATGACGAAACAGAACAACGTCGCAGCACTCGCCCGTCGACTCTTCGAGCTGCTGGACAGCCACGACTTCGCGGCCGTCGAGAACCACGTCTCGCCGAAATGCGTGGCGACGGTGAGCAGTCAGACCATGGACCGCGCCGGCTGGCTCGCGCAGGGCAAGACCTTCTACGATGGCTTCCCCGACGGGCACTTCCACTTCGACCACGAGGTCGTCACCGACGACACCGCTGTCTTCATGGGCAACTGGTCGGGCACGCACAAGGCCCCCTTCATGGGGATTCCGGCGACCGGGCGGCGCGTCTCGATCCCTTTCATCGTCGCGACGCAGATCGAGGACGGCAAGGTGGTGCGGCACTGGGGCCAGCTCGACACGGCCAGCCTCGTCCAGCAGATCACGACGTAGTGAACGCGATGGGCGCGCGCTTGCGGTTCGAGGTGACTCGGGTCTTGGCCGTGTCGAACGACGAGGTGTGGCGCGTCCTCGCCGACTTCGGCACCGAGCACCGATGGTCGAAGACGCTCGTCCACTGCGAGCGGGACACGCCCGACGTCCACGTCGGCACCGCACGTTCCTGCCGCCTGCCGAGAGCCCTCATGGGACGGACGCAGGTACGCGAGGTGCTGACCGAGCTCCAGCCTGGCCGGTTGCTGGCCTACCGGCTCGAAGGTCCGGCTGGACCGTTCGCGTCCGCGGCGAGCCGCTGGTCGACCAGCGGCGGAGGGAACGCGACGGCCGTGACCGTCGAGGGCTACTTCGAACCGAAGAACTGGGCGGTTCGCGCGATCGTCTGGCCTTTGGTGCGGCCATTCCTGCGGCGACTGACCCAGCGGGTCCTCGGAGAGCTGGAGGTCTTTGTGGCTGCGACTTGTACGCGCGCCCGGTTGGTCTGAATATCCCCACGTTTCGGAGGACGCTCATGGACATGAATCTGGCAGGTGAATCGTTCGGCAAGGCCGTCCAGGTCGCCGATGGCTTCTGGATCATCGCGACCCGGCACCGACCGGGTCTGTCGAAGCGGATGTTCGAGGTCAACAACCGGTGCCTCGTCTTCCGGCTGAAGGAGCCGAGCGGCGGGCAGGTCCTTCTCGTGGCCAACGCCGTCGACCCGGCGCAGGCGCTCGACGAGGTCCGACGCCTGGAGAGGGAGACCGGGCTCCGCGTCCGCTACGTGCTGTCGGTCGGCGGCGGACACCACCTGCACATGGACGCGTGGATCGACGCGTTCCCGGAGGCGAAGGTCCTACTGCCGCCCGTGCGGGTGCCGCGCACGCGCCACGGCAAGGTCCTGATGCAGAAGCCTCGGGTCGAGACGATGAACATCGACGATCCGCTGCCGCAGTTTCGCGGCCAGCTCGATGCGGTGATCTTCCATGGGCTGGTTGGGTTTCCTGACCACGTGACGCCCGCCGAGGGCGGCTCCGACAGCGTCTTCGCCATGATGAAGCAGATGATGAGCATGATGACCCGGCCGCCGAACGACCCCGTCGACGAGCTCTGGCTTCATCACGTGCCGACGGGCGCAGTCATCGCCGGCGAGAACGTCGCCTGGTACTTCCCGAGCGCCGAGTACAAGAAGCTCCCCTTCATGGGGCGCAAGATGTTCAAGCCCGACAAGGTCTGGCTGATGGACATGGCCCGGCGGGTCAAGGATCCCGCGATCGTCGCCGCGGCCTGGAAGAAGATCCTGTCCTGGCCGATCCGGACGTTGATGACCTACCACGACCCACCGGCGAACGCGGTGACCTCGAACGCCCACGCGGCACTCGAGACCGCCGCCCGCGAGGCGAAGCAACTCTGAGCCCCGGAGCTGCTGTCTCGGCTCATCCCTCAATCGCCGCGCGGTTCCTCTCGAACATCCTGCCGATGAAGTCCGTGACTGCACGAACGCGGGGTGTTCGAGTGGTCTCCGTGTGGGTCACCAGGAACATGTCGCACTTCGCGTAGCCCAGCGTCTCGACGCGTGTGAGCGTCGGTTCCGGATCGCCGAGCAAGCACGGGACCGCGCAGAGGCCGAGCCCGGCAGTCGCCGCCCCGATCAGCGCCTCCGGGTCGTTCGCGCGGAAAGCGATGCGGCCACCGCGGGCCGGATCGCGCATCCACTCGAAGCCCGGCATCCCCCCCAGCGTCTCGTACACGAGCACATCGTGACCGTCGAGCGCGTCGGGCGAGCGCGGCCGCCCACGCCGGTCCAGATAGAGCTTCGACGCGTAGACGCAACCGCCGAGAGGCACCAGCTTCTTCGAGGCGAGCGACTTGTGCGTCGGTCGGACGTTCCTGATCGCGACATCCGCCTCGCGTTGCGCGAGGTTCAGGATCTGGTTGGTGCCGACGAGCTGGACGTCGAGGTCGGGGTATTGCTTCTTGAGCTCTGGGAGCGCGGGAATGATGAAGCGCGCGGCCAGCCACTGAGGCGCCGTGAGGCGCACGGAGCCGCGCGGCCGCGCGTCCCCGCCGGCGGATAGCCGGTCCTGCAACGACCCGACGGCGGCATCGACGCGCTCGGCGGCGCTGATTGCCTCCCGGCCGGCCTCGGTCAGCACCAGGCCCGCCGGCTTCCGTTCGACCACCCGCACGCCGAGGGCCTTCTCGAGCGCGGCCAGGCGCCGGCTGGCGGTCGCCTTGGTCACCTTGAGCTCCTTCGCCGCGCGCGCCAGCGAGCCGTGGCGGTGGACGGCCAGCAGGTATCGGAGGTCGTTCCAGTCCATGGGCTTCGCCATGATCGCACGGCTGCCGCCCCGTTACGCTTTTCGCACCCTCCGGTTGCGCATTCGGCGTCTGCCGCGGGACCGGCGGCAGGCGTACTCCTGGTCGTGGGGAAGCGCGGTGCTTCCCGAGAAAGGACAGCGACCAATGGCACTCATCATCCACTTCACTCCCAAGGGCATGGACGACAAGAAGTACGCCGAGATCCTGCGGCGTCTACAGGCGGCGGGCGCGGGCGCGCCCGCAGGACGGCTGCACCACGCGTGCTACGGCGACAAGTCGGCACTGCGTGTGACGGACGTGTTCGACACCCCGGCCAACTTCGAGGCCTTCGGCAAGGTCCTGATCCCGATCCTCAGCGAGATGGGAGTCGAGGTCGGGCGCCCCGAGCCGATCGAGGTCCACAACATCATCCGCGGCTGAGGGAGCCCGCCACCTACGCCGCAGCCCGGGACCTGGCGTAGTCGGAGTGCACGCCGCCTCACCGCTGCTCGAGCAGCGATTTGAGGCGGGCCAGGTCCTTCCTGTTCGCTCGCCGCATGGCCGCCGCCATCATCGGGCCGACGAGCTTCGAGAACCCGCTCGGCTGGCCGCGGTTGCGGAGCGACATTCGCGTCTTCCCCGGGCCGGCGTCCTCCCAGATGTACGTCGTCTCCATCGGAAACGGCCCATCGGCCGTCCGCATGACTAGCCGGGACCCCGGGGTCATCTCGACGATTTCGTAGATGTACTCCAGCTTCTTGCCGAGAAAGTGAGCAACGAATGCGAGCCGCGAGCCGAGGGTTAGCGGCGGCGGTGTCTTCCACTCCACGGACTTGATGTTGACGTACCACTGCGGAGCGTTGGACGGATCGCCAGAGTAGGCCGAGACCTGCTCGCGAGGACGATCGATCACGGTCTCGGTGAGGACGTCGACACTCACGTCTTTGCCGTCCCGCGGCTCGCGGCCGCCCTCTTACGGACAGGCTTCGTGCTCTTGGACGCCCTCCCCTTTTCTCCCTCGCCCTCCTTCTCGGCAACCCGCCAGGCGCACCAGGCCCGGACAATCCGTTCGACCTCGGGCTTGGCTCGATCCGCCTCCGCCACGCTGCCGATCTTCAATACCCGGCTGGTGTCGCCACTTCCTTCGAGCCGCGGATGCTTGCCTGGGATCCGCGCGCCCGCGTGGAACATCAGGCTCGCGTGCTGCTTGCTCTTCGGGAAGAAGCTGGCGAGGTTGCCTTCGAAGGTGAACGTCGGCGCCTGCCACTTGATGCACTCCTCGATACGAGGATCGGCGCCGAGGACGATCGCGCGCACACGGAGCACGACCTCCTTCATCGGTTCTCGTAGCGGGCGAACCAGGCGTCGACTTCCTTGCTTCGCGGCATGCGGGGCAACTCCGGCGCGACCGTAACACAGGCGCCGCGGCACGATCTCGGCAGCCGCTGTCCCCCAGGAGCCCGGCTACATTAGTCAAGAATGTCCTTGACCATAGTCTTGGCCTTCGATAAATGGTCAAGAACATGCTTGAGCACTCCACGGCCCCGCCGTCCCGCGCATCTCGGCGCCTCGACGAGGTGTTCAGGGCGCTCGCCCACCCCGTCCGCCGAGAGATCCTGAGCCGTATCGGGTCCGGCGAGAAGACCATCAGCGAGTTGGCGGAGCCCTTCGACATGACGCTCGAAGCGGTGTCTCAGCACGTTCGGGTCCTGGAGCGGGCGCGGCTGTTGCGGCGCAAGCGACGGGGCCGCGAGCACCGCTGCCGAATCGATCCGACGCCTCTCCGCGCTGCTGGCGCGGTGCTCGTCAAGCTCGCCGGGTTTTGGGAGGGCCAGCTCGCCTCGCTCGATCGCTGGCTGGCGAGCACACCGGAGAAAGATTGATGGCGTCTCGAGCGCGGTCCGTCGTCCTCGTGAAACGGACGTTCGCAGCCCGACCCGCCCGGGTGTTCGCCGCCTGGTGCCGCCCGGAGCTGATGGCACAATGGTTCTTTCCCGCCCCCGGATGGCGCGCGGAGGTGACAGCCGATGTCCGCGTCGGCGGCCGCTACCGGGTCGCTATGTACGATCCGAACGGCGGCGTGCACGTGCAGGAAGGCGCCTATGAGTCGATCGAGCCCGACTCGCGCCTCGTGTTCAGCTGGACCTGCGTGGAGCTGGGCGTCGCCGACAGCCTGGTCACCGTCGAGCTGCGCGACCTCGGCGGGAGAACAGAGCTCACCATCTCGCACGAGCTCCCAGACGACGCCGCCATCCTGCGCGAGCACGAGGGGGGCTGGAAGGGCTGCCTCGAGAGCTTGTCTCGCTACCTCGAGACTGAAACCAAGGAGGACAAGTCATGAGCAGCACCATCAGGGAGAAGATCATCGTGCGCGGGAGCACCGACAAGGTTTTCGACGCGCTGACCTCGCCGGCCGGGTATCGCGGCTGGTGGTCGAAGGACTGTCAGATCGCCGAGAAGGCAGGCGGCGAGTCCAAGCTGAAGTTCAACAAGAACGGCACGATCGTGTCGATGCGATTTCGGGTCGACGAAGTGGTCCCGAAGAAGTCGGTGCGCTGGACGTGCGTCGCGCACGACATGGATTCGTGGATCGGGACTACGCTCAACTGGGCGCTCGCCCCCGACGGCAGCGGCACCGAGGTCTCGTTCGAGCACGCCGGCTGGAAGTGCGACGCCCCGGAGCCCGTCGTGCAAGGCTGGCGGCACTTCGTGGGCAGCCTCCGGTCCTTCGTCGAGACCGGCGAGGGCCAACCCTGGTGACCACTCGATCGCTTCGCGAGGACCTATAGGGGCTGATCGATCCGAAGTCGCCGGGCGAGCAGGTCCCTGACGACCTGAGAGGGCGCGGACTCGATCGCAAGCTCGCGGTAGCGCCGGGCGTTCTCGTGGTGTCCGCAGCGCCGGTGCAGGTCCGCGAGGACCGCGGCCCACATGTACGATCCCGCGAGCCAGGACGGCGGCTCGAGTCCTTCGAGCTCGGTGAGCCCGGCTGCAGCGCCGCGCCCCTCGGCCACTGCCACCGCACGGTTCAGGGTGTGAAGCGCGGAGGGAGCCACTCGCTCCAAGAGCTCGTAACACTCCACGATTCGGTCCCACCGGGTCTGCGCGAACGAAGGAGCGAGGCAGTGCTCGGTAGCGACGCCCGCTTCGGCGTGGTACCGCGAGAACACAGAGCCGGTCGCCGACTTGGCGAGCCACGACAGCCCGAGCTGAATCTGTTCCTGGTCCCAGAGCCCACGGTCCTGCTCTTCGAGCAGCAAGAGACCGCCGGATCCATCCTGTCGGGCCGGCATGCGCGCGGCGTGCAGGTGCATCAGGGCGAGGAGCGCGAACGTTTCGGGCGTTCCGCCCGCAGGGTGCTCCGCTAGGATTAGGGCCAGTCGCTTGGCCTCATCGCAGAGGTCGCGGCGAATGGCGCCCTCGGCGTGCGACGAAAGGTAGCCCTCCGTGAACATCAGATAGAGGATCCCCTGCACCGCCGGCAGCCGCGATTCGAACTGATCTCCCCTCAGATCCTCTGGCAGCGCCCCAAGGTCGCGTAGCCGACTGCGGGCGCGGCTGATGCGCTTGTACACGTTGGCCTCGCTCGTGAAGAGCCGCTCGGCGATCTCGCGGATGTCGAATCCGCACAGAGTCTTCAGCGCGATCGCGAGCTGGGACTCGGTGGGAATCGCCTCGTCGCAGCACACGAACATCATCCGGAGAAGGTCGTCTTCGACGTCTCCCTGAAGGGAGCCGGTCGGGCCCTCTACGATCGGGTCCGCGGCCTCGAGCCCATGCTGCTCCGCCAGACGCTCGCGCCGTGCTCGCTGTCGAAGCTCTCCCACGACGCTGTTGTGCGCCGCCTGGTAAAGCCAGGCCGAAGGATTGTCCGGGAGGGTACCCGCCGCGGACCAGGCTTCGAAGGCGCTCAGCAGGGCGGACTGGACCGCGTCCTCGACGGTCTCCAAGTGCTGCAGTCCCACGCGGCGCGATAGCATCGCCACCAGGCGGCCGTACTCGTGCCGAAAGAAGGGCTCGCCTGGTGACGGAGTGGTCAAGGTGCGTGAATCTCGATGACCTCGACGCCGGAGCCAGGACGAACAAGGCCAGGACATTCGCGGGCGACTTCGATTGCCTCGTCCAGCGTGGCCGCCGAGACGATCATATAGCCGCCGACCAGCTCCTTGACCTCGACGAGTGGGCCGTCGGGGCCGGGCTCTGAGGTGACGATGCGTCCTCGTCCGAGCCTGCCCCCCATGTCGGTCAGCTTCTCCTGGAACTTCTCGCGCCACTCGTTGAACTTCGCGTACATCGCCTGCATCTGGGCGGGAGACGGCTTCCCGCCCTCTCCGCCGGGCAGGGCGCGTTGCAAGCACAGGTACTTGGGCATGTTTTCCCTTTCGAGAGAGTTGGTCTGCACCTCGCCTTACACACTATGACGCCCGACCGACCTGGTTTTGGACACTTTCCGGCCCGCGGAGAGTCGGTCCCGCCTGGGCGACTCAAGCGCGGTCAGACCGCCTACTTCGAGACGGCACGGGGGAACTTGTTTTTCGCAAGTGTCTCTGGCAGGGTACTTGTTAAAAGCAAGTCGCCAGGACCAGGATGAGACGGCGCCATCGCAAATCGGACTGCCCCGTTCACTTCGCGCTCGAGGTGTTCGGTGACCCATGGACGCTACTCATCATCCGCGACCTCATGTTCAAGGACCGGCGCACCTACTCGGACTTCCTTCGCGCGGAAGAGGGGATCGCAACGAACGTCCTCGCTGACCGGCTGACGCGGCTCGAGCAGGACGGGATAATCGCGAGGGACGAAAGCCCCGGCGGCTACCGCCTGACCCCGAAGGGGATCGATCTGCTGCCGATCATGATGGACATCATCGGGTGGAGCGCGAAGCACGACCCTCGCACGGCCGCCGACCGAGAGTTCGTGCGGCGGCTGCGGGCCGACAGGGATTCGTTCACAAGGGAGCTTCGCTCGACCCTGCAGGCGGCGCACGTCAGGCGTCGCCCAACCGACCGGGCGGGCAAACGAACGGAGGTGACGCCATGACCGTGCTGGAGAACTCGATTCGCATCGACGCCACGCCAGAGAAGGTGTGGGCCGTCCTGGCGTCCCTCGACGCCCTCGCAAAGTACGACCCCGGCGTCTCCAAGTCCGAGATCGTCTCGTCGACCAAGGAGGGTCCAGGGGCGGCGCGAAGGTGCGACTTGAAGCCCGGCGGCTGGTTCAAGGAACGGGTCGCGGACTGGCGGCCGAACGAGGCGCTTTCCTTTGAGCTCTACGAATGCACGCTACCCGTGCGCCGCCTTCGACACGACTACACGCTCGTGCGCGATGGCGGCGCGACTGTCGTCCGCCAGCGGATGGAGTACGAGCTGAAGTTCGGCGCACTGGGGATGCTCCTCGACGCCCTGATGGTCCGGCGGAAATGGAACGCAGGCATCAAGGGCTTCCTCTCCGGTCTCAAGCGCTACGCAGAGACCGACCAGCCGTCGGTCCAAGCTGGCTGAACTCCATGGCCTACGATCCCGAGCTCGCCGAACGAATTCGCCGCGCCCTCGCGGAGCGCATCGGCGTCACGGAGAAGGCGATGTTCGGCGGTCTGTCATTTCTACTGAACGGGAAGACGTTCTGCGGGATCGTGAAGCGGGACTTGATGGTGAGAGTCGGACCCGATCGCTACGAAGAATCACTCGCCCGCCCACATGTCCGGCCGATGGACTTCACCGGCAAGCCGCTGAAGGGTTACGTGTACGTCGGCCCCGAGGGCTGCCGGACGCAACCCATGGTTCGATCGTGGGTCGATAAGGGAATCGCGTTCGTCGAGACGCTGGGGCCGTTGCGCGCCCGCCGCTCGCGGCGCTAGCGTTCTCGTGTGGCCGCCAAGAAGACGACCTTCCGAACGACGCTGTTCCGCTACCCCGGTCCCGGCGGGTGGACGTTCGCGCGCGTGCCGGACGATCGCGCCCCACCCGCGACGCACGCCTGGGGTCGGACTCCCGTGACAGCTAGCGTGGACGGCCAGTCGTGGGACACGAGCGTCTGGCGGGACAAGAAGCACGGGACCCTCCTGCCCGTCCCGAAGCGGCTGCTCGGCAAGAAAGGGGACGGCGACGCGGTGTCGGTTGAGCTGCGCCCGCGCGATACCTGAGCCAGCCGCCCGCCTACCGGGCAGAAGAAGCGACCGCCGAAACCAGCCGAAATCAAGCCTCGGCCGCATGGGCAAAGCGTTCGAGGAGCTTCCCCCAGTCGCCGTGGGTCTCGAAGATGGCGCGCATCTCGTCGCGACGGGCCCCGTATCGGTCGAGCAGCCGATGTTCTAGTTCTACCCGGGTGGCGTCCTTCCCCTCGGCGATAAAGCGGAGCTCGATCTCCGTCTTGAGCTTCGGGTCGTACTGCCATTCGGCAGTGATGTCCCAGGAGAGCACCAGGCGCGAGGTCGGTTCCCACGCCAGCACCGTCCCCCAATCGCAGGTGCTTCCGTCTTCGCCCCGCTCGTACCAGCGACCACCGACACGTGGCTCGACGACGGCGTCGACTGCCTTGGCTTTGCCGATCTTGTACTCACCGAGCGGCCACCAGGCGCCCATCTGCTCGGTGAACACCTTCCAGGCGACCGCTGGCGGCGCCCTGACCTTCAC
>DASZVW010000406.1:0-5087 GCA_035546895.1 Polyangia bacterium | reverse complement strand
GGCGCGCGCCGACCGCGCCCGCGCGCGCCCCGCCGCCGCCGGCTGGGCGGAGAAGAGCGCCGTCGTCGACGGCGAGCCGTTCCCCGCGGCGACGGAGCGCCCGGTCCCGCCGCCGAGCGCGCCCCCCAAGCCGGGGGCCTTCGCGCCCCTCGTCGAGGAGGGGCGCCGGATCTCGAGCGCTGCTACCAGCGGGCGCTGCGCGAGGACCCGGCGCTCGGGCGCGCCAAGGTCACGGTCACCATCGCGGTCGCCCCCTCGGGCCGCGTCACCAGCGTGGTGGTCGAGCCGCCACCCGCGTCGGGGACGCTGGTGGCCTGCCTGCGCGAGGCCGTGGCGCGCTGGCCGTTCCCGCCCGCGCCCGCCGCCTACGAGACCGCGGTGCCGCTGACGTTGAGCGGGAAGTAGCGCCGCCTCAGCGCGCGCCGAGCTCGACCGTCAGCTCGTAGGGGTCGTCGAGCCCCTGCAGCGGCGCCGCCTTGGGATCGAAGCCCGGCGGGAGCTTGCGGGCGATGCCGATCAGCACCGGCGTCCCCGGCTGCGCGGGCACGGTGAGCTGCTCGCTGCCGCCCACCCCCTGCTTGTCGATCGGCCGCTTCCCCGCGGGCTCGCGCAGCAGCACCACGTCGACGCCGGCCGGAGCGGTCACCGTGGCCGTCAGCGGGCCGGCCGCCGCGACCGAGATCGCGAACCAGTCCTGGTCGTCGGCGCGCCCGAGGTAGCCGCGCGCCCGCCCCGGCGCCGCCAGCGGCGTGGCAGCGGCCGGCCAGTCGTCGGGCTCGCTCTCCCACCCGGCGCGCGGCGGGCCCCAGCGCGCGGTCAGCGTGTAGGGATCGGGCGCCGCCTCGGTCGGCTTCTGCCCCTGGGCCCAGAACTCGCGCACCGCCAGGTAGACCTCGCCGGGGCCGATCGCCGTCGGCTGCAGCCACTCGCCCCACCCCTTGCCGTGCTCGTCGCTCTTGGCGATCCGGCGCCCCTGCGCGTCGTAGAGCTCCAGCACCAGGTCGACGCCCGGGATCCCCTCCAGGCGCACGTCGAGCGCGCGCGGCGCCCGGCCGGCGGGGACGCGGAAGTAGTCGACGTCGCCGTGCCCGTCGGCGTCGAGCTTGCCGATGGTCCCGCGCAGCGGCGCGCCGAGCGGCAGCAGGTTGGCGTAGCCGGGGGTGTTGTTGGGCTCCTGCTCGACGGAGGCGGCGCGCTCGCCGCCAAAGCGCGACCACAGCGCCAGGCCGCCGGCGAGCACGGCCAGCGCGGCCACCGGCGCCAGCAGCCGCCGCAGGAAGCGCCGCCGGCGCAGCCCCCACTCGTACTCGTCGACGTCCGCGCGCCGCAGCCGATCGGCCATGTCGTCGACGATGTCCGCGTCGTCGATGGGGACGGTGGGCGCCTCCGCGCGCCCGGCCGGGACCGCCTCCAGCGGGCGCACCGGCGGCGGCGCCAGCGAGGTCGAGGAGACGGCGTTGCCGCCGTGCTCGGCCAGCGCCCGCTCCAGGTCCTCCCGCAGCTCGATCGCCGAGCCGTAGCGGTCGTCGGCCGACTTGGCCATCGCCCGCAGCACGATCTGGTCCGCCTCGGGCGGCAGCGCGCGCTCGGGGGCGCGCGCGCACGGCGGGACGACCTCGTCGGTGAGGTGCTTGGCCAGCACGCTCATCGGCGAGGGGGCGTCGAAGGGCGGCACGCCGGTCAGCACCCGGTAGAGCGTGGCCCCCACGCTGTAGAGATCGGCGCGCGCGTCGAGCGGCTCGCCCCGCACCTGCTCGGGCGCCATGTAGTACGGCGTCCCCAGCACCTGCCCGCCCGAGCTCTGCGCCGCATGGTCGAACGAGGCGGTGGCCTCGCCCGCCCGCTCGCGCAGCTTGGCGAGGCCGAAGTCGAGCACCTTGACGTGCTCGCTGCCGTCGCGGCGCCGCACCACCATCAGGTTCTCGGGCTTCAGATCGCGGTGGATGATCCCCGCCTCGTGCGCCTCGGCCAGGCCGGAGCAGACCTGGACGAACAGGCGCGCGGCGCGGGTGAAGCTCCAGGGCCCCTCGCGCCGGATGAGCGCCGAGAGGTCCTCGCCGTTGATGTACTCCATCACCAGGTAGAGCGCGCCGTCGACCTGACCGAAGTCGAACGTCTGCACCACGTTGGGGTGATCGAGCTTGCTGACCGACTGCGCCTCGGTGCGGAAGCGGCGGAGCATCTCCGGCTTGGCCGCGCTGTCGGGGGCCAGCACCTTCATGGCGGCGGTCTTGCCGAGGTGGAGGTGCTCGACTCGGTAGACGACGCCCATGCCGCCGGAGCCGATCCGGCCGGTGACCCGGTAGCGGCGATCGACGACGCGCCCGAGCCAGGGATCGGTGGCGGGCGGCGCCGGCGGCACGGCAGGCGTCCCGCAGCCGCCGCAGAAGAGCGCGCCGGTCTCCAGGACGGCGGAGCACTGCGCGCAGGCGGCCATCCCGGGAGCCTACAAGCCCCGCGCGGCCCGCGCCAAAATTGCGCCCGTGCCGCCGGTCACCGGACGGCGAGCCGCAGGCGGACGCCGTGGCGCGGGCGCAGCGTCGCGCTCGGCATCAGGGCCAGCGCCGTCTCCGCCGCCGGCTCGAAGCTGAACCGCTGGGCGACCGCCGCCAGGACCAGCCGGGCCTGCATCGTCGCGAACCGGTTGCCGATGCAGACGCGCGGCCCGCCGCCGAACGGGAAATAGGCGAACCGCGGCAGCCGCCGCGCGAGATCGTTCTCCCAGCGCTCGGGCCGGAACGCCTCGGGCTCCTCGAAGTGGCGCGGATCGCGGTGCACGACCCAGGGCGAGAGCACGAACTCGGCCCCCTTGGGGTAGCGCCAGCCGCCGATCTCCACCGCGCCGAGCGCCTGGCGGGCCATCCCCCAGGCCGGCGGGTAGAGACGCATCGCCTCCAGGATCACCGCCTCGGTGTACGGGAGACACTCGAGGTCGGCCAGCGCCGGCGGCCGGCCCGCGAGCACCCGCGCCAGCTCCTCGGCGAGGCGCGCCTGCCGCTCGGGCGCCCGCGCCAGCAGGTAGAGCGCGTAGGTGAGCGCCAGGCCGGTCGTCTCGTGGCCGGCGAGGAAGATGGTCATCGCCTCGTCGCGCACCTGGGCGTCGGTCATCGCGCCGCCGTCCTCGTCGCGCGCGCGGATCAGCAGCGACAGGAGGTCGTCGGTGTCGCCGCCGCGCCGCCGGCGCGCCTCGATGACGCCCAGGATCACGGCGTCGACCTTGCGCGTGGAGGCGCGCAGCCGGCGGTTGGCCGGCGTCGGCACCCAGACGGGCGGCTGGAAGCGCGCCGAGAGCCCCAGCATGTGGCTGAACTGCTCCATCAGGTCGGAGATCGTCCGCCCGATCTCGCGCGCGTCCGCCGACAGATCGGCGCCGAACAGCGCCTCGGCGACGATGGTCAGCGTCACCCCCATCATGTCCTGGTGGACGTCGCGCACCTCGCCGGCGCGCCACCCGTCCGCGGCGCGCGCGGCGGCGGCCGCCATCCGCGCGGCGTAGGCGACGAGCTGCCGCTGGTGGAACGCCGGCTGCAGCAGCCGCCGCTGCCGCCGCCACGACTCCCCCTCGTTGACCAGCAGGCCGTTGCCGATCACCCGCGTGAGGAGCCGGCTGGTGCGATCCTTCCGGAAGAGCTCCGGCTTCTTCACCAGGATCTCCTCGATGCAGGCCGGCTCGGCGACGAAGTAGAGGTGCAGCGGCAAGCGCGTCCGCACGATCGGGCCGTAGCGGCGGTGGATGTACGTCATCCCCGCCAGGATGTCGGTCCCGAACAGCCGGCGCAGCGTCCCGAAGTCGCGCCAGGGCGGGCGGACCGGCGGCAGGCGCGCCGCCGGTGCGGCCCGCGCGGGTCCACCGATCGCTTCGCCGGCCGTCATGCCTGGCAGTCTAGCGCCGCGGCCGGCGCGCGCCGACCGAGCGCGGCCGAGCTACGGGCAGAGCGGCTGCCCGCCACCCGAGACGTAGGCCTTGGTCTTCGCGACCAGGTACCCGCCGTCGGTGTCGGGGGTGGTCTGATCGCCGGCGCCGGCCCCGAAGGCGACCCCCACCACGTGCGCGGCGGCCAGCGCGCTCCAGTGCGCGGGGACGGTGGTGGGCGCGCCGCTCTCGACGCCGGCCGCGCTCCCGCCGAAGAAGTAGTCGACGCGGTTGTCCTGGTAGTGGTCGGCGGTGTTGTTCTGGCTCGCGTTGCCGAGCGGCGTCTGCCAGTAGAGCGCGGGCGTCCCCAGCGCCTCGGTCAGCGCCTTCACCCAGGTCAGATCCTGCGCGTAGTCGGGGAGCGTGGCATCGGTGGCGTCCCACCAGTTGTCCTGCCCCTGGACGGTCTGGTAGTAGCCGGCGTCGCGGTCGCTGGTCTCGACGACGATGAAGTCGGCGCTCGACTGCCCGCAGGCGGCCAGGAAGCTGGCCAGCGCCTTGGCGTCGGTGGTGACGTCGGTGCTCTTGCTGGTGTTGCTGGCGATGTTCCAGGCCGAGGCCGAGAGCCCCACCAGCGCGTTGGGCGCGTACTTGCGCACCATCGAGATGAGGCACTGCCCCATCCCGCCGATGGTGTTGGGGAGCGACCCGCAGTCGGTCGGGTTGGCGCTGGCCACCGCGGCGGCCGCCGTCGCCGCGCCGGCCTGGCGCGCGTAGCCCCAGAAGTCCGGCTCGACGTGGAGGAGCGCCTTGGTCTGGCCGATCTGCTGCAGCAGGAAGCGCCAGTCGGCGTAGTAGCGGGTCATGAGCGCCGTGCTGGTCGCCGCCTGCGTCGCCTCGGCCGCCCCCTCGCTGAAGCCGGAGAAGGTGTTCTTCGCCGTCTGCAGGAGCTCGTAGTAGGTGAACATCGGAACCTGCGCGTTCTTGGCCGCGGCCTGCAGGAAGTAGGTGGCGTACATGCCGGGCGGGCTGTCGTAGCAGCCCCACCAGACGCAGCCGCTGGTGCACATGTTGCCGCCGGCGACGCAGGAGCTGCCGCAGGCCGTGCAGGGCGTGGGCGCGTCGAACAGCCCGCCCGAGATGTAGATGTAGCGAACGTCGAAGGGCGCCATCGCCGCCGTGGCGTCGGAGGTGGAGACGCCGACCAGGAGGCGGTTCTTCCCGAGCTTGCTCA
>DASZVW010000405.1:0-2581 GCA_035546895.1 Polyangia bacterium | reverse complement strand
CGGTGGCGCCGCCCGAGCCGCCGGTCCCGGACGACGACGACGAGCTGCACCCGAGGAGAGCGGCCAGGGTCCCGAGGGCGAGCAGACGACAGCACACGGGCAGAGCTAAAGCGTTCTTCATAAGCGAGGCTTCCTTTCGAGGGGGGATCGAGAAGGGACCGCCAGGATATCACGCCACCTCGAGGGGCCGAACCGCCCGTCCGGCGCGGGGTTCGGGAGACTCGGCCGGGCGGGCTCCAGCCAATCCCCGATTTTGCCGTTATCTTCTAGGACAGTGGCTGCCGCCCCGAAACCGGCGGAGCATCCGCCGGATCTCACCACCACCAGGGCGCCCTTCATCGAGGAGGCCCGCGCCCACGGCGAGATCTACATCATCGAGCAGCCCTACGAGCTCTACTCGACGGAGAACCAGGCGACCTGGGGGCGGCTGCTGGACCGCATGCACGAGCCGTGGGCGCGCTACGCCAACCGGCGTTTTCTGGAAGGGATGGCCAAGCTGCAGCTCTCGGGCGCGCGCATCCCGCACCTCGACGAGGTGAACCGCTTCCTGCAGCCCCTGACCGGCTTCCGCGCGCGGGCCGTCAGCGGCTACGTGCCGTCGTACGTCTTCTTCGACTGCCTCCGGCGGCGCGAGTTCCCGACCACCATCACCATCCGGGACGGCGCGCGGCTCGAGTACCTCCCCGAGCCCGACATCTTCCACGACGTGGCCGGCCACGTCCCCATGCATACCGACCAGGCGTTCGCGGCGGCGCTGGTCCGCTTCGGCGACGCCGCGGCGGCCGCCGCCAAGCGCGCCGCCAGCGTCCCCGACGAGCGCGAGCGCCTGCGGCGGCTCACCAGCAACATCCGCGCGATGTCGCGCTTCTTCTGGTTCAGCGTCGAGTTCGGCCTGATGCGCCACGCCCCGGAGGACGCCGAGGGACCGATCAAGGTCTACGGCAGCGGCCTCCTGTCGTCGTTCGGCGAGATCGCCCACGCCATCGACGCGCCCGAGGTCGAGCGGCGGCCGTTCGACATCGCCGAGGTGGTCAACCAGCCGTTCGAGATCGATCACTACCAGCCACTGCTCTACGTGGTCGACTCGTTCGATCACCTGTTCGCGCTGGTGAACGAGCTCGAGGCCTGGATGCAGGCCGGGAAGCTGGACGCCGTCGCCCCCGGAGAGCCGGCCGTCAGCGAGAGCGACCTGGCGAGCTTCCTCCGGGCGCACTGAGCCGCGCCGCGCGCGCCCGTTTCGTGTTGCCGGCCGTGCGGCTACTCGTCTTGCTCGTCGGCTGTCGCCGCGGCGCTCGGGGGCGGCGGCTTCGAGGGCCTGGTGAGCGCGCTGAAGCTGGGGCGCTTCTTCGGCGTGCAGCCGGCCTTGAAGCTGTCGGCGTCGAACTTGTACGAGAGGCGCCCGCTGTCGCCGGGGACGGCCACCTCCAGCACCAGCTCGTGGTCCCCTTTTCGCTTGGGCGTGCAGTAGGAGAAGATGTAGCGGCCGTCGCTGGCGGTGGCCAGCTTGGCGGCCACCTGCTCGAACCCCTTCTTGAATGCCTTGGGGTCGTTGGAGACGAAGATGCCGCTGTGGCCGATGGCCGCGATCTCGGGCCGGCTCACCTTCTCGCCGGCGGCGATCACGTAGACGTCGACCGGCGTGTCCTTGAGCGCCTGCTCGAGCACCGCCGCGTTCACCGTGTGGGAGAGATCGCCGCGGTCGGTGAAGATGACCAGCTCGCCCCCCTTCTCCGTGGCGGTCGCCTGGTCCATCTGGGCCTTGAGCGCGGCCAGCCCCTGGTAGACGGCGCCGTTGAGGTTGCTGTTCCGCTTGCGCGGCCGGAACGACTTCACCGCCTCGACGATCTTGGCGGTCTCCATCTTGGCGCCGAACCCGAACAGCGGCGCCACCTCGTCGGCGCCGTCGAAGGCGTCGACCGCCACGCTCTGGGTGACGCCGACCTTGTCGACGAAGGCCCCCACCGCGCGCGCCAGCTCGGGGAGGTCCTCCGAGTCGGCGATCGGCCCCGAGAGATCGACCATCAGGAGCGCGAAGCGCGAGCTGGCGATCCCGGTGTCGAGCAGCGCGCGCTTGCCCTTGGTCGCCGAGATCAGCTTCTTGTCCTCGTAGACGCGGAAGTTCTCCACCGCCAGGCCGCCCACCGGCTGCCCCACCTTGTCGAACACGCTCAGGTAGAGGGCGATGTTCGCCGGCCGCTGCGCCGAGGCCCCCAGCTTGGTGACCTTCAGCGTTCCGCCGCCGCACCCGAGCACGGCGCTCGTGAGGCAAGCCCCGAGTCCCAGGGCCAGCACCCCCGGCGCGGGGGGACGCGCATTCCGGGCCGACACGGGCGGAGAATACCCTCGCCCGGCCGGTTGAGGGAAAAATCAGGAGGCGGGGGTCTCGATCCCGCCGCCCGCCCGGGCGAAGCCGACCTTCTCGGCCAGCCCGGCGAGCGCCGCGGACGGGCGCCCGCGCGCGACCAGCGACCAGACCCGCTCCTCGATGGCGCGCCGCTCGGCCGCCCCGGGCGGCAGCGCGCTCAGCTCGAACAGCTCGCCGCACAGGTGCAACGCCTCGGCCCCGGGCGCCCCCGCGTCG
>DASZVW010000404.1:0-1939 GCA_035546895.1 Polyangia bacterium | reverse complement strand
GGAGGCACCCGGAGACGATGCGGCAGGCGGGCGACTCGGTGCGGAAGCACTGCACCGGGCCGCGCCGCGCCTCGAACCCGCGCACCACGGCGCCGATCCGGATCTCCTCGGCGGGCCGGGCCAGCGTGAGGCCGCCGCCCGCGCCGCGCGTCCCCTTCACCACGCCGAGCTGGACCAGCGCCTTGGCCGCCTTGGCCACGTGATCGGGCGAGATGCCGTAGGCGGCGGCCACCTGCGCGGCCGGGACCGGCGCCTCGGGCGAGGCGCCGAGGTACATCAGCACGCGCAGCGCGTAGTCGGTGTAGGTGCGGATCTGCATGCGGGCGCGGCGTCAGGCGCCGCAGCCGGCCGGCTCGCCCGCGGGCGCGAGGCGCGCGTGCACCACCACCAGCTCGAGATCGGTCTCGGCCGCGATCGCGTGCGGCGCCTTGGGCGGCATCACCACCACCTCGCCGGGGCGTATCGCCCGCTTGCCGGTCCCCACCGTGAAGGTCCCCGTCCCGCGCACCACCGTCACCACCACGTCGACGTTGGCGTGGTGCTCCGGCACCGCGGCGCCCGCGGGGATCTGCAGCCGGACGATCTTCAAGGCGTCGGAGGCCTGAACGAGCTCTTTCTGAATCGAGAGGGTCATGCCGACGATAATAGGTAAATGATTTACCCATTCAAGCAAAATCGTCCAGGCGGTCGCCGGTCGAGCGCGACTTTCGGCTTGGTCCAAACTTGGTCATGCTCGGACCATGAAGACGGTGAACGTCCGCGAGGCCAAGACACACCTCTCGCGGCTGCTCGAGCGCGCGCACGCGGGCGAGGAGATCGTCATCGCCAAGAGTGGCACGCCGTACGCGCGGCTGGTCCCATTGCTGAAGCGTCCAGCCAGGCGCGCCGCCGGGGCGCTGCGCGGCCGGGTAAGTCTCGAAGCTTCGTTCTTCGATCCGCTGGCGAAGGGATGGAGCGGAGAGGACTGAGGTTGCGGAGGGCCCTCGCCGACCACGCCGGCGCGTTTGCACCTGGCGGTCTCGCCAATTGAGGCGATAGTATCCGCTCACGTCGTATGGAGGCGGTGACCGGATGATGTTCGTCAGCACCAGGCGGTTGTTTCGGCGCGGGGACCCCGGGTGGGAGGGCTACGTCGCCCGGGTCGGCCTGCCCCAGCTCCAGGAGATCCGGACCGTCGACGGGGCGTTGAATGAACAGGTCAAGAACGGCGGGAGCGTCTATTGCGAGCCGTCGGAGATCGTCGACGCCCTCGCGACCTTGCCCGCGCCGCGCGGCCCCGCGGAGTACTTCCTGGCGGCGGTGAAGGTCGACGTCGAGTTCTGGCCGCACGTGTTCGCCGGCTTCGAATCCCTCGGGTGCGACTTGAGCGACGAGACCATGACCTCCTCGCTCCTGAACTGCGGCCCCTGGACCGGACCGCTCCGGCCGTTCGTCGAGCGGCTCGGCCCCTACGGCCTGCTGTCGGTGGACGACGCCTGCCAGGCTCAGGCGCTCCTCCCCCGCGCCTGGGGCAGCGCACGACCTCACGCCTTCGCCGACGTCTGGGCCCTGTACGGCCGCCCCGGCGGCGGGACCTGACCCGAGTCCGAGCCGCCGCCCGACGCCTGAGCTGATGCGGCGGCTAATTGCACGCCGCTGATCCTTTTTGTGATTTGCGGGCCTCCAGTATCGGTAAAGACTCATGTCCATGGCCCCCAGCCCCCTCCGTGGCCCGCGTGCCTGCCGTCCGACCGCGGCGCCCTTCTTCGCTTCGTTGCTGGTCGGCCTGCTGGCGCTCGGCGCCGACGGGTGCGCGAACCGGGGGATGCAGGCGCCGGTGGAGATCGAGGATGGCGGGTTCGGCACTGGCGGCGCGGTCGGGACCGGCGGCCGTTCGGGGACCGGCGGCCTCACCGGGACCGGTGGCGCGGCCACCGGCGGCACGACCGGAACCGGCGGC
>DASZVW010000403.1:0-7787 GCA_035546895.1 Polyangia bacterium | reverse complement strand
CAGCCGACGGCGCGCGTGAAACAGGCGCGTGCGGACGGTGGCCTCGGGGACGCCGGCGATCGCCGCCGCCTGTCCGGCGGTCAGCTCCTCCACCTCGCAGAGCACGAACGCCACCCGCTGCGGCAGCGGCAGCTCGTCGAGCGCCGCCGCCAGCCGCGCCCCCAGTTCGCGCCGGTAGGCGTCCTGCTCGGGATCGGCCGGCCCGCGCGGCTCGGCGGCCCGCAGCCGCTCGAGCGCCTGGCGCCGCCGCAGCGCCGCGCGCCGGTGGCGCCGCACCCCCTTGACCGCGATGCCGAGCAGGAAGGTCTCCAGATCGGCCTCGCCGCGAAATCTGCGCACCGCCCGCGGCAGCGCGGTGAACACGTCCTGCACCACGTCCTCGGCGGCCGCCGGATCGGACAGCAGCCGCCGCGCCAGCACCCGCACCCGCCGGTTCCAGCGATCGAACGCCGCCGCCAGCGCGGCGAGATCGCCCGCGCGCAGCGCCTCGACCAGCGCCAGCTCGTCGGGCGGAGGCGCCGCCGGCAGCGCCTTCTTGTGCGCCTGCGGGATCATCTCAAAGGCGATAGCGAAGACCGATCATGACCGCGAGGTACCCGTCATATTCGTCGACGACGGAGGCGTGCGCATCCAGGCTCAGCGCGGCGTCGAGCGAGTCGAACACCGGATGCGCGACCGCCAGGCTGCCGGCGGCGTAGAGGCCGGGACGGAGGGTGGTGTACTGGTTCGTCACCGGTTCGCCGTCGAGGTCCTCGTTCACGACATGCAAGCGCTCGCCGAGATCGATCCCCGCCCCGACGTTTGCCTCCAGGCGGAAATGGCCGAGCGAGAGCGTCGAGCCCACGAAGCCGGTGGCGCCGATGATCTCGGCTTCGTCGTTGGCGCTCCCTTCCAGCGCGATCCCCGAGAACAACCGCGAGCCCTCGGCGCGGTGGCGCAGCTCGACTCGCCAGATCGCCGAGTCGTCCCGGAACACATCGTAGAGGGAGTCTTTCAGGGTCCAGGACCCGAAGATCGATTGACGAAGCGCGTGGCCCAATCCGTAGAGGCTGATGGACGGTCCCGTGGTGGCGCCGATGCTCCAGGACGCCGGTCTCGGGGGTTGGGGCGCGGCGTGCGCGACGGTCGTCGCGGCCGGGGTCTCGAAGGGCGGCGGCGCCACGGATGCCTCCGCGTCGGCGGGCGCCAGCGCGGACGAGGGCGGAGGCGGCGAGGGGGCGGCGCCGGCAGAGGGCGCAGGCGCCGCTTCGCTGCCGGGCGGCGCGTCGAGGGGCTCGGCGACGAGGGGGCTCACCTGGTCGCGGGCGAGGTTACCGGCCAGCCAGGCGATGGCCCGCAGGCGCGCCGCGTGGTCGGTGGGCGCTGGGATGGCGCGCGCGATGGGCGCGGCGTCCGGTCTGCGCAGCGACACCGCGATCCGCTGGTGATCGAGGGCCACGATGAGCGCGCGCTCGGGCGGCTCGCCAGGCGCCTTCAAGGGCGCGATCGTCTCGGCGTGAAGCTCGCTGCCGATGGCGCGGCGGATCTCGCCGGCGTCGGCGTCGAGTGCCGGCGGCGCCTCGACGACCACCAGCAGCGGGTCGCCGGCGGCGCGCGCCGTTCCCGCCAACGTGACGGCCATCCCAACTCCAACCAGGCACGACCACCCGAGAGGTGATTTCATGCCCCCATGTCGCCTCAAGGCGACGTTTCGTTCAATCGGCCGTCAGCGGCGCAATCGGCCGGTCAGCGGCGCTTGCCGGCCAGCTTCTTGGGGCGCGCCACGGCGGACGCGGCGGCGGCCTTCTTTTCGGGCTTCCCCCAGTGGCGGGCGTAGAGCGCGGTCTTGCGGTACTCGGCGCGGAGGGCGTCGACCATCGCCGGCAGGCGCTGGTAGAGGCGGCGCGGCTTGCGCGGCTTGCAGCGGGCCAGCACGTAGGAGGCGATGAGCGGCATCGCCACCGTCGAGTCGACGTAGCAGACCACCGTGTCGGGGAGCTTGTCGGGATCGATCTTCCCCCACGACACCGCCTCGGCCGGCGTGGCGCCCGAGAGGCCGCCGGTGTCGGGGCGGGCGTCGGTGATCTGGATGAAGTAGTCGTGCCCCTTCTCGGAGACGCCCAGGATCTCCTGCAGCTGCGGTTCGGTCTGGAGAAGGAAGTTCTTGGGGGCGCCGCCGCCGAAGATGACCACGCCGGAGCGGCCGCCCGAGCGGCGCTTGGCGTCCAGCACCAGCGCCGACATCTCCATCACGTCGGCGCCCGGATCGATGTGCGGGCCGCGCTCGGGATCGGCGGTGTGGATGGCCGACAGGTTGAGGCCGATGGTCGAGTCGCCCGGCGAGGCGACCCACACCGGCAGGTCGAGCTGGTGCGCGACCGCCAGCAGCGACGGCTTGTCGACCTTCATCTTGCGCGCCGTCTCCAGCGCGTACTTGCCGATGAGGTGGTGCAGCTCGGAGCCCGAGAGGCGCTTCTGAAACTCGGGCGCCATCATCACCCGGTAGACCCACTCGTCGGTCTTGTAGAGGACGTCGGCCGGGAAGAGGACGTCGTAGACGCGGATGATGCCGTCCTTGCGCAGCGCCACGTCGTGCGCGCCCGAGGCCACCTCGGGCATGCCGCGGTAGAGCGGCAGGCCGAGGTCGAAGTGCAGGTCGTGGTAGAGGTTCGCGCCCGTCGACGACAGGTAGTCGATGAAGCCCGCCTCCATGAGCGGCACCAGCACCGACGAGAGGCCCGCCGGGGTCAGCGCGCCGGCGATGGAGACGCCGACGGTGGCGCCGCTGTCGATCATGCGGGCGAAGGTCTGGCAGGCCTCGCGCAGGCGGGCGGCGTTGTAGGCGTTGTAGTAGGTGTCGATGAGGGCGGCGACGTCGGCGGAGCCGCGCGCCAGCGGGGCGGGGCGGATGCGGCGCTTGGGGTGTAGCATGGCCGCGCACCCTAGCACAACCGGTCCGGGCCGCCGTGGCATCTCGGTGACGGGGCCGATCGACGGTATGCTATACGCGGATCTCGCCCCCGTGCCCGTCTCGCCCGCCCGCCGCCCGAGCCCGTTCGCCCCCGCCGCCGCGCTGGCCGCCGCGATCGCGCTGGCCGGGCTCGGCGGCTGCGCCGGGGGGACGCCCGCGCCGCGATCGGCGTCCGCGAACGCCGCCGCGCCGGGAGCGGCCGCCACGCCGCCCCGGGTGGCGCGCGTCGATCCCCGCTCGGGCGGGGGTGCCGGCAAGCCGCCGGGGCTGGCGGCGCTGGAGTCCGAGCTCCAGCGCGGGATGAAGGAGCTCTCGGCCAAGGGGAAGCCGCCGCCGTACTTCATCGGCTACGAAGTCTCCGACCGGAACGAGACCACGGTGATGGCCAGCTACGGCGCGCTCGTGCAGTCGAGCAACCGGCGGACGCGCATCCTCGACGCCGACGTGCGGGTCGGCGACTACCAGCTCGACTCGACCCACGCCATCCGCTCGAGCGACTTCGACTTCTCGTCGGAGATCTCCGGCCACCCGGTGCCGCTGCCGCTCTCCGACGACGAGACGGCGCTGCGCACGGTGGCCTGGAGCGAGACCGACCGCCGCTACGAAGAGGCGGCCGAGCGGCTGGTGAAGATCAAGACCCAGCGGACCCTCAAGGTCGCCGAGGAGGACCCCTCGGACGACTTCTCGCGCGAGAAGCCGATCACCTACTTCGGCCCGGCGGCGCACCTCACCGTCGACGTGCCGGCCTGGGAGGACCGCCTGCGCAAGCTGTCGGCGCGCTTCCGCGGGGAAGCGGAGATCCTCGACTCCGACGTCAGCCTGCAGGCCACCAGCCTCACGCGCTGGCTGCTCAACTCGGAGGGGACGGCGATCCAGACCGGGCGCAACTACGTGCGCGTGTTCATCGAGGCCGACGCGCGCGCCGACGACGGGATGGAGCTGGAGCGGTTCGAGAGCTTCGACGCCGACGCGCTCGACGGCCTGGGGAGCGAGGCGGCGATGAACGCCGCCGCCGACGCGGTCATCACCGACCTCAAGGCGCTGCGGCGGGCGCCGCTGGCCGAGCCCTACGCCGGGCCGGCTATCCTGGAGGGGAAGGCGGCCGGCGTCTTCTTCCACGAGATCTTCGGCCACCGCGTCGAGGGGCACCGGCAGAAGAGCGAGGGGGAGGGGCAGACCTTCGCCAAGAAGGTCGGCGAGCCGATCATGCCGTCCTTCATCAACGTCTTCGACGACCCGACGCTGGCCACGCTCGACGGCGTCGACCTCAACGGGTTCTACCGCTACGACGACGAGGGGGTCGAGGCGCGCCGCGCCCCGCTGGTCGACGGCGGCGTCCTGCGCGGGTTCCTGCTCAGCCGCTCGCCGACGCGCGGCTTCTCCGCCTCGAACGGCCACGGCCGCCGGCAGGAGGGGCGGACGATCGTGTCGCGCCAGGGGAACCTGGTGGTCGAGCCGAGCCTGGTGGTGCCGCACGAGGAGCTGCGGCGGATGCTGCGCGAGGAGGCCAAGCGGCAGGGGAAGCTCTACGGGCTGTCGTTCCGCGACATCTCAGGGGGCTTCACCAACACCCAGCGCGGCGGGCCGCAGGCGTTCAAGGTGCTCCCCATCCTCGTCTACCGCGTCTACGTCGACGGGCGCCCCGACGAGCTGGTGCGGGGGGTCGATCTGGTCGGGACGCCGCTCTCGGCGCTGTCGAAGATCATGGCCGCCGCCAACGACTACCAGACCTTCAACGGCTACTGCGGCGCCGAGTCGGGGTTCGTGCCGGTCTCCGCCACCAGCCCCAGCCTGCTGGTGCAGCAGATCGAGACCGAGCGGCGCGACAAGGGGAGCGACAAGCCGCCGGTGCTGCCGGCGCCCTCGCTGTCGGCGGCCCCGCCCAAGGGGGCGCCATGATCGGCCGGATCGGCCGGGTCGGCGGGGCCGGCCGGATCGGCCGGGTCGGTGGCCTGGCGGCGGCCGTGGCGATCGCCGCCTCGCTGGGCGCCGCGCGCGCCGCGGGCGAGCCGGCCGGCGATCCGGTAGGCCGCGTGCGCACCAACGACGGCGCCGTGCAGAGCGCGCTGCGCGACGAGCTGGCGCGCTCGATGTCCGACCTGCGCCTCGGCGACGAGCCGCGCCCGTACTACCTCGGCTACACGATCTACGACCTCGACCAGGCGACGGTGAACGCCACCCTGGGGGCGCTCACCGCCGCGCACGCCTACCGCGGCCGCATCCTGCGCACCGACCTTCGGGTCGGCGACCCCAGCTTCGACAACACCAACTTCGAGGGGGGCGCGCACGTCGAGACCGTCCCCATCGAGGACGACTACGCGGCGCTGCGGCGCGAGCTGTGGCTGCGCACCGACGAGGCCTACAAGGCGGCGCTGGAGATGCTGGCCCGCAAGCGGGCGGCGGCCGAGGGGCAGGCGGCCTCGGCCGACGAGGCGGCGGTGGGCGACTTCTCGCAGGAGGCCGCCGCGCACCTGGAGGTCCCGTTCCCGGCCGGCGCCGCCGATCCCGAGGCGCTGCGCGAGACCGCCCGCAAGCTGTCGTCCGTGCTGGCCGACTTCCCGGAGATCTCGTCGTCGCGGGTCTCCGCCACCTACGCCATCGTGCGCCGGCGCCTCTGCACGAGCGAGGGGGCCTTCGTCGACGACAACCAGCGGACCGTGCGCGTCGACGTGGTCGCCGAGACGCAGGCGGCCGACGGGATGAAGCTGAAGAGCTTCGTGCCGTTCACCGCGCTCACCCCGGCCGGGCTGCCGCCGCTGCCCGAGATGGAGCGGTCGGTCCGCGCGATGGCCAAGGAGCTGTCGGCCATGCGGACGGCGCCGGTGGTCTCGACCGGCGCCGGCGCGGTGCTGTTCGAGGGGCTGGCCGCGCCCCAGGTGATCAAGCTCCTGCTCGGTGATCAGATCGCCGGCACCCCGCCGCCGCGCACCGCGCAGGCCGGCAGCGACGAGGGGAACGACCAGGCCGCGCTGGCCAGCAAGCTCGCCCAGAAGGTGGCCGCGCCCCTCCTGAACGCGGTCGACGATCCGACGCTGGCCACCGGGCCGGGAAAGGCGCCGCTCTTCGGCAGCTACAAGATCGACGACGAAGGGGTGGCCGCGCAGCGGGTGTCGGTGGTCGAGCACGGCGTCCTCAAGGCGCTGCTCATGTCGCGCACGCCGCGCAAGGAGATCGCGCACTCCAACGGCCACGCGCGCGCCCCCAAGTTCGCCGCCCCGCGCGCCCGCGTCGGCACGCTGGTGGTGAGCGGCACTCACCCGCTCCCGCGCGCGGCGCTGCTCGGCGAGCTCGGCAAGATCGCCAAGGGGGGTGGCGTCACCACCTACGTGGTCAAGCTGCTCGACGACGACTCGCTCCCCGGCACCGAGGCCGACGAGCTGGCGGCGCTGCTCTCGTTCGGCCTGGGGTCGCACGGCCCGCCGCCGGTCCACCCGCTGGTCGTCTACCGGCTCGAGCACGGCAAGGAGACGCTGGTGCGCGGCCTCCTGCTGGAGAACCTCCTGCCGCGCTCGCTCAAGGACGTCAGCGCCGTGGGCGCCGACGCGGTGACCTACAACTTCCTCGATGGCGGCGCGGGGTTCTCCGGCGTGCCGACGACGATCATCTCGCCGCCGCTGCTGGTCTCGGACGTCGACATCCGGCGGCAGAGCGGCCGCAACCGCAAGCCGCCGCTCTATCCATCGCCGCTCGCGCGGCATTGAGGTAGTGTACGGCGATGCCCCGCGAGCACTTCACGGTCGGCGACGTCGACGCGCTGGTCCCCACGCTGGAGCGGATCTTCGTCGACGTGCTGCAGCTGCGGGCGGGCCTGCGCGGGCTGGAGATCCAGCTCGAGAAGGCCAACGTGCGGATGAGCCGCGAGGAGATCCTGGAGAGCGACGACGGCTCGCCCGAGGTGCGGCGGGCCAAGGCGCTGTTCCGCGGCTACTACGAGGCGCTCTCCGACGAGCTCGGGCGCGTGCGCGAGCTGGGGGGCGAGGTGAAGGACGTGGAGATCGGCCTGGTCGACTTCCCGGCGCGGCGGCTCGGCGAGGAGATCCTCCTCTGCTGGCGCTTCGGCGAGAAGAAGGTCGGCTTCTGGCACCCCGTCGACGGCGGGTTCGCCTCGCGGCAGCCCGTCGACGCCGAGGTGACGCGCGCCCAGCCGCCCGCGGAGTAGCGGCCGTGGCGTCGGAACGGGATCTGGGCGCGGCGGTGGAGGCGCTCCTGCGCGCCGCGGGGCGCGATCCGGCCGCCGACCCGGACCTGCGCGAGACCGGCCGCCGCGTCTCGCAGCTCTGGCAGCGCGAGTTCCTGGCCGGGTACGCGATGGATCCCGCCGCCATCCTCGGCGATCCGGTGATCGGCGAGGCCGATCCCGACGTGGTGGTGGTGGGCGGGCTCCGCTTCCACGCCATGTGCCCGCACCACCTGCTCCCCTTCCGCGGGGTGGCGCACGTCGCCTACCTGCCGCGGGGGAAGCTGGTCGGCTTCGGGCGGCTCGCCGAGCTGGTCGACTGCTTCACCAAGCGCCTCACGCTGCAGGAGCGGGCCACCCACCAGATCGCCGACGCCCTCTGCCGCCACCTGGGCGCGCGCGGCGCCGGCTGCGTGATCGAGGCCGAGCAGCTCTGCCTGGCGCTCCCGGCCGAGAAGCACGACCAGTCGGGGGTGGTCACCAGCGCCTTCGTGGGCGAGATGCGCGAGCGCCCCGATCTCAAGGCCCGGCTCCTGGAGGCCGCCAACCTGGGAGGCCGCGCGCGATGAGCGCCGGCGCGCCCGCGGCGGCCGGCGGCCGGGCGCTGGCCGGCAAGGTCGCCGTCGTCACCGGCGCCTCGCGCGGAATCGGCCGCGCCAT
>DASZVW010000402.1:0-10757 GCA_035546895.1 Polyangia bacterium | reverse complement strand
AGGCGGCGGAGAAGAAGCTGGCCGCGGAGCTGGCCGTCCAGGAGCACGACCGGCTGCTCGCCTACGACAAGACCAAGCTGCCGCTGCACAAGGAGGTGTTCGCCGCCATCGAGAAGTACCGCGCCGCCTACGCCCACGCCAAGACCAAGGACGACGTGGAGAAGATCCGCGCCAAGCAGGAGAAGGCGATCGAGGCGACGGGCAAGAAGATGGCGACCATCGACCCCAACGGCGGGAACTCGAACGTGGTCACCGACTACGACGTGATGCTGAACGCGCTGGCCAACGACTACCCCGACGCGCTGGAGGCGTCGTTCGGCGGCGACAAGAAGCCGCTCGACGAGCAGACCGCCGAGCTCGACAAGCGGACCAAGAAGATCGAGGACTGGCTGGCCGAGGTGAAGTCGGCGAAGCCCGCGAAGCCGGCCAAGAAGTAGCGCCGGCCCGCGAAGCCGGCCGCTCCCGTCAGGCGCCGGGGGCGGCCTCGGCCTCGCCTTCCGCCTCGGCGGGCGCCGCCGGCTTCTTGCTGCGGGCGCGCTCGTCGAGCACGGTCTCCAGGAACTTCTTGGCGGGGTCGGTCCAGACGTCGCCGTAGGTCTGCGCGTAGAGCAGCGCCTCCTCGAGCGAGCCGGGGCGCGCGCCGGCCACGTTCTCCACCCGGCGGCGGACGCGGCCGAGGATCGCCTTGCCGTAGTGGGCGTTGGCGTCGAGCGCCGTCGCCAGCGCCGCGCGCGCCTTGGCCTCGTCGCCGGCCACGACGTGCGCCAGCGCCAGCCCCAGCTCGGCGCGGCTCTTCCCCTCGTCGATCTTCGCCGCCGGCGCCAGCACCGCCACCGCGTCGGCCGCGCGCTCCAGCTTCATGAGCGCCTTGGCGGCGATGAGGCGCGCCTCGACCCCCACGTTCCCCTCGTCGATGGCGTGCACGCGCGCCAGGTCCTTCACCGCGTCCTCGTAGCGCTCCTCGTCGTAGGCCAGGCAGCCGAGCGCGTGCGCGGCGCGGATGTAGGGCTGCGCCTCCGGCTTGCTGAAGGCGTCCTTGACGCCGTCGGCCTTCATCTTCTCGGCCGCCGCCTCGCCGCCGGCGAGCACGATCGCGAGCTCCTCCTTGGCGCCGTCGGCGTTCCCGGCCGCCAGGCGCGCCATCCCGATCCCGACGTGCGCGTCGGCCAGGTTGGCGTCGATGGCCAGCGCGGCGCGGAACTCCTTCTCGGCGGCGCCCGGACGGCGCTGCTCGAACAGCCGCCACCCCTCGGTGACCAGCGCCTGCGCGTCGGGCGCCTCGGGCACCGGCGCCGCGGCCTGCTCGTCGGCGCCGAGGTGGCACTTCTTGTACTTCTTCCCCGACCCGCATGGGCAGGCGTCGTTGCGCCCGGTGGCCGCCAGGCGCGCGCGCGCCGTCTCCGGATCGGTCTTCAGCTCGGCGGGCTTGCTCGGGGCCTTCTTCTCCGTCTTCTCGGTCTTGCCGGCGTCGGCCTTGGCGGCGGTCTTCGTCTCGGGGCTCTTGGTCTGTTTGGTCGCCATCACGTGGTCCGTAGTTGCTGGGGACGGGACCATACCCTAAAAATATCGGCGGGGATCATGCAGCCGCTGGCGGGACGAACGATCGCGCTCCCCGAGGCGCGCGAGCTGGACAAGCTGGCGGAATTGGTCGCCGAGGCCGGCGGGACGGCGCTCCGCTGCCCGCTCGTCGCCATCCGCGACGCGCCCGATCCGGCCCCCGCCGAGGCCTGGCTGCGCGCGCTGGCGGCGGGCGAGCTCGACGACCTGGTCTTCCTGACCGGCGAGGGGCTGCGGCGCCTCCTGGCCACCGCCGAGCGGCTGGGGATCCGCGACGCGGTGGTGGCGGCGCTCGCGCGCGCCCGCAAGGTGACGCGCGGCCCGAAGCCGGCGCGCGCCCTGCACGAGCTCGGCCTCGGCTCCGACCTGGCCGCGCCGGTCCCGACCTCGGCGGGGGTGATCGAGGCGCTGGCCGCGCTCGACCTGCGCGGCCGCCGCGTCGGCGTCCAGCTCTACGGCGAGGAGCCCAACCGCCCGCTGGTCGAGGCGCTCGAGCGGGCGGGCGCCACCGTCCGCACCGTGGCCCCCTACGTCTACGCCTCCGCCGCCGACGGCGCGGCCGTGGTGTCGCTCATCGACGCGCTCGACGCCCGCCGCGTCGACGCCATCGCCTTCACCAGCGCCTCGCAGGTCGACCGCCTGTTCCAGGTCGCCGCCGAAGCGGGCGCCGAGGCCCGCCTGCGCGCGGCGCTCCCGCACGCCCGCGTGGCCGCCATCGGCCCCATCGTCGTCGAGACCCTCGAGCGCCACGGCGCCCGCGCCGACGTGGTCCCCGAGAAGGGCTTCGTCATGCGCCGCCTGGTGAACGCCCTCGCCGACGCCCTCGGCCCCAAGGGCTGACCCCGGAGCAGCGCATGAAATCAATCATGTCCAAAGAGGGACGCGTGACGATCCCCAAGCGGGTGCGCGATCGTCTGGGGTTACGGCCCGGAACGGCATTGTCGTTCGAAGCTGTCGGCGGAAAGCTCGTCGGCCGAAAGATCGAGGTACCTGATCCCTTTTCGCGCTGGCGCGGACGCGGGCGGCTTCCGGGCGCCGTCTCGGTCGACGCTCATCTCCGGCGGACCCGGCTCAGCCGGCCAGGAGCTTCTTGAGCTCGCCGCGGGCGTGCAGGTCGCGGACGATGTCGGCGCCGCCGACCAGCTTGCCGTCGACGTAGAGCTGCGGGTAGGTCGGCCAGCTCGAGTACTCCTTCAGCCCCTCGCGCAGCTCGGGGTCGGCGAGGATGTTGTAGGACTCGAAGGGGACGCCGACCTCCTTGAGCACGCCGACCACCGCGGCCGAGAAGCCGCACTGGGGCATCGCGGGGTTCCCCTTCATGAACAGCATGACGCGCCCCCTGGCGATCGTGTCGGTGATGCGTTGCTTGAGCGGCTCGGTCACGGGTGGCTCCTCTGTGGTGGGCTCGGGCGCTACCTGCGCCGGTACTCCTCGGGCGTCTCGGTGGTCAGCGCCAGCGCGTGGATGGGCGCCGCCGGGCCGCGGATGACGTCGCCCAGCGCCGCGTAGACCAGGCGGTGGCGATCGACGAGGCCCTTGTCGGCGAACACCGGCGACACGACCGTGGCCTGGAAGTGGTCGCCGCCGCCGGTGGTGTCGACGACGTTCACCTCGGCGTCGGGGAGCGCGGCGCGGATGCGCGCGCGGATGTCGTCGGGCGTCATGGCGGGCTCGGGTCTCTCTATAGCACACGGCGCTATACTGGCCGGCGGATGTCGCCCGGAATGACCGCCCGATGACGCTGGGGACGCGGGTCACCGTGGTGGTGACGCTGCTGGTGGCGGTGGTGCTGGCCGGCTCCGGCTACGCGGCGCTCAAGGTGCGGCGCGCGAACCTGGAGGCCGATCTCGATCGCGAGGCGCACGAGATCGCCACCGCGCTGCGCGCCGGCATCGAGCCGCTCGATCCCGCCACCGCCGCTGACACGCTCCTGGCCCGCGCGCGCGCCGCCCGCCAGCACGACGAGGCGTTCTCGCTGGAGGTCCTCTCCATCGGCAGCGACCAGCGCACCGACGACAACGCCTGGCTCCTGCTCATGCGCGCGGTCGACATCCAGGACGCGCCGGTGGGCCGGCTGTTCGACTCCTCGTCGGGGCGGCGCTCGTACGCCATGGCGGTGCCGCTGTTCGACAAGGCGGCGCTGGAGCTGCCGCCGCGCCACCCGGCCCGCCACCCGACCGCGATCATGGGGATGCGGCGCGACGCCGCCTACATCGACGCCGGGGTGGCGGCCACCGGGCGGCGGATCTTCCCGCTGTTCCTGCTGGTGGTGATCGGGGTGGCGTTCGGCGTCCGGCTGGCGATCGGGCAGATCGTGGTGCGCCCGCTGCGGCGGCTGCTCGAGGGGATCGACGCCGTCGGCAAGGGGGATCTCTCGCGCGTGATCCTGGCCGAGCGCGACGACGAGATCGGCACCCTGGCCGGCCGCTTCAACGCCATGACCGGCTCGCTACGCGAGGCGCGCGAAGAGACCGAGCGGGTCGCCGGCGCCCGCCTGGGCCTGGAGGCGCGGCTGCGGCAGGCGGAGAAGCTGGCCACCATCGGCCAGATGGCGGCCGAGATCGCCCACGAGCTCGGCACGCCCCTCAACGTGATCGGCGGCCGCGCGCGCGCCATGGGCAAGAAAGCCGAGAAGGCGGCCGAGGCCGCGCCCGGCGCGCTCGACGCGGGCGAGGTGGTGAAGAACGCCCGCATCATCGGCGACGAGGTGGCGCGCATCACCAAGATCATCCGCCAGGTGCTCGACTTCTCGCGCCCGCGCGGCCCCACGGTCACCCGCGTGCACCTCGGCGGCGTGGTGGCCGAGGCGCTGGAGTTCCTGCGCGAGGCGATCCGCCGCCAGGGGATCGAGGTCGACGTGCAGACGATGCCGGCCCCCCCCGAGGTCCCCGGCGATCCCGACCAGATCCAGCAGGTCTGCCTGAACCTGATCATGAACGCCATCCACGCCATGCCCGACGGCGGCACGCTGCGGGTGGCCACCACGCGGGTGGTGCGGCGCAAGGGGGGGCTCGATCTGGCGCCGCCCGCCGAGTACGCGGCGCTGCTCGTGGCCGACAGCGGCCCCGGCATCCCGGCCGCCGATCGGGAGAAGATCTTCGAACCCTTCTTCACCACCAAGGACGAGGGGCAGGGGACCGGGCTCGGGCTGGCGGTCAGCCACGGGATCGTCAAGGACCACGACGGCTGGATCGAGGTCGACAGCCCGGCCGGCGGCGGCGCCGAGTTCCGCGTCTACCTGCCGATCGAGTCGGGACCCCTCGGAGGGTTCCCGAACCCTCCCGCGACGGACTCCGCCGGGCAGAGCCCGCCTACGTCCACGCGATCCGCCGCCTCGGACGAGGACTCCGTGCACGGATCCGAGCTTGCCGAAATGGGATCGATCGGCAAGGATTGAAGGGGAAGCCCGCGTTCGCATGGCTGAACCCGCGACCACCGCCGCCTCTTCTAAACCCGAGCCGCTCGCGACGGGAGGGGCCGGCCGGGCGACGATCCTGATCGTCGAGGACGACGCGGCCATGCGGGCCTTCCTGCGCGAGGTCCTGGAAGAGGACGGCTACACGGTCGAGGTGGCGCCGGGCGGCCGGGCCGGCGTCGAGCGGGTGCGGCAAGGGGGGATCGACCTGGTGGTCTCCGACGTCAAGATGCCGGACCTCGACGGGCTGGACATGCTGCGCGAGATCAAGGCGGTCACGCCGTCGCCGCACGTCATCACCATCACCGCCTTCGGCTCCATCGACACCGCCATCCGCGCGGTGAAGCTGGGGGCGTTCGACTACATCACCAAGCCGTTCGACGTCGACCAGCTCAATCTCTCGGTGCAGAAGGCGCTGGCCGAGCGGGCGCTCCGCTCGGAGGTGGCGCGGCTGCGCGACGAGGTGCAGCGGAGCTACCGCTGGGGGAACATCATCGGCCGTTCGGCGGCGATGCAGGAGATGTTCGGCGTCATCCGGCGGCTCTCCGGCTCGTCGATCTCGGTGCTCATCACCGGCGCCTCGGGGACGGGGAAAGAGCTGGTGGCCAAGGCGATCCACTTCAACAGCCCGCGGCGCGAGCGGCCGTTCGTCGCCATCAATTGCGCCGCCATCCCCGACGCGCTCCTCGAGAGCGAGCTGTTCGGCTACAAGCGCGGCGCCTTCACCGACGCGCGCGGCGACAAGGCGGGGATCTTCGTGGAGGCCGACGGCGGCACCATCTTCCTCGACGAGATCGCCGAGCTGTCGCCGGCGCTGCAGGCCAAGCTCTTGCGCGTGCTGCAGGAGGGGGAGATCCGGCCGCTCGGCGCCGCGCGCAGCGAGAAGATCGACGTGCGGGTGGTGGCCGCCACCAACAAGGATCTGGAGGCGCGGCTCGGCGACGGGACCTTCCGCGAGGACCTCTACTACCGCCTCAACGGCGTGCACCTCCACCTGCCGGCGCTGCGCGACCGCCCGGAGGACATCCTCGACCTCGCCGAGCACTTCCTGCAGCGCAACGCCGGGAAGGCCGGGAAGGAGGTGCGCGGGTTCCACGAGACGGCGCGCAAGGCGCTGCTCGCCTACGGCTGGCCAGGCAACGTGCGCGAGCTGGAGAACGTCGTCGAGCGCGCGGTGGCGCTGACCGAGAGCACGCTGATCGCGTCCGAGGACCTGCCGCCCAGCGTGCGCGAGCGGCGCGCCACCAGCGAGGACGACCTCGGCGCCGCGGTGGCGCGCGGGCTGACGCTCGACGAGCTCGAGCGCGAGTACATCAAGCGCGTGCTGGCGGCCGAAGGGGGAAACAAGACCCGCGCCGCGCAGCGGCTGGGGCTCGACCGCAAGACGCTCTACCGAAAGCTCGAGGACTATGCCGGCGGCGCCGCGCCGACCGGCGACGCAGAAAGTGGAGGATCGCGATGACCGACGGACCCGCTCCGGTCAGCTTGGAAGCGCTCGCCGAACCGGCGCGGGAGCTCCTGCGCGCGCCCGCCTCCGGGCAACCGTGCGTCCACTGGCGCCTGCGGGTGACCGAGCACCTCACCTCGCACTCCGAGCTGGTGCACGATCTCGCCTCGCCCGAGCCGTTCGAGCTGGCCTGGGGCGGCACCGGCGACCCCGGCCGCCCGCCGGTGCGCATCCGCCTCGATCCGGAGACCGCGCGCATCGAGGCGACGCCGACCCTGCACCGCGCGGGGACGCCCGGCGCCGAGGCGGTGGCGCGCGCGTTCGGCTTCCGCGGCGCCGTCACCGTCGAGGAGGTCCTCATCCGGGCCGGCGAGACGGTGGTCGCCGAGGGCGTCCTGCAGGACTTCGGCGCCGGCGCCGGCCCCTTCCGCGCCCCCGCGCACGCGCTCGAGCTCGAGGAGGCGACGGTCCGCGTCCCCTCGCGCAGCCTGGCCCCCGCGGTCCTCATCCCCTGGGCGTTCGGGACCGCGGCGGTGCTGCTGGGCGGGATGGGGCTCGCCACCTGGGCGGCCTGGCGGTACCACGTCGCCCACCTGCCGCCGGGCGCCAGCGCCTGGCGGATGGGCAGCTGCCCCGCGCCGCGGATGTCGCCGCCCGACTACCCGCGGCCGCGGTTCCCGTAGTCGGCCCGGGCGTCACTTCGCCGGCGGCGTGGCCGGCATCCCGGCGGGCGGGCGGCAGTCGCGGCTATAGCGCTGGGCGAGCGCGACCGCGTCGGGATCGCTCTGCGCCAGCTTGATGTACTCCTCGAACACCGGCCGCGCCTCCTCGCAGCGGCCCGTCTCGGCCAGCACGTGCGCCCGCCCGAACACCGCGACAGAGCGGCCCCACGCATCGCCCAGCGAGAAGTGCTGCTCGGCGGCGTCGAGCGCCGCGATGGCGCCGTCGACTTCGCCCATCCGCGCCAGCGCCATCCCCTTGTCGTAGTACGGCCAGGGGTCCTTGGGGTTGGCCGCGATCGCCTTGTCCGCCAGCTGCACTGCCTGGTGCGGATCGCCCTTCATCTCGGCCGTGGCCGCCCGGGTGGTCAGCTCGGCCGACTGCGGCGACGACGGCTCCGCGTTCACGTTCTCGGGCGGCCTCAACGCATCCGCCTGCTGTGCCCGCGCGACGCCCCCCGCGACCAGCACCCCCAACGCCAGTGTCGCCATCCCCATCCACTTCATGGCCAGGTCCTCCTGGCCCCAACCTAAGCATCGCCACCCACCTCGAGCGGCGCGGGCTCAGCCGCCGGGCGGCGCGTCCGGCTGCGCCTCGGGCCGCGCGCCGGCGAAGGCCGGGAGCGCCGCGCAGGCCGCCTCGATCCGGAGCAGCGTCGGGAACCGGGCCACGTCGACCCCGAACCGCCGGCCGCCGTGGAGCTGCGGGACCAGGTAGACGTCGGCGACGGTCGGCGCGTCGCCGACCAGGAACCGCCCCGCCGTCTCCCCCGCCAGCCCCTCCAGCGCCGCCAGCCCGCGCGCGTTGAAGTGGCGCGCGATGGCCGCCGGGTCGGCCACGCCGTGGTCGGCGAGCCGCTTCTGCAGCGACAGGTTCTGGAACGGCTGGATGCCGGCGTTCACCATCTCGGCGAGCTGCCGCGCCCGCGCGCGCAGCCAGGGGTCGGCCGGGAACAGCGGCGGCGACGGGAAGCGCGCCTCCAGGTACTCGAGGATGGCCATCGACTGCGCCAGCGTGCGCCGCGCGCCGCCCGCGTCGTCGAGCACCAGCACCGGGACCTCCTCGAAGGCGTTGAGCGCGTGGAAGGCCGGCGTGTGCTGCTCGCCGCCGCCCGCCGGCGAGAGGTTCACCGCCCGCCGCTCGACCGGCGCCTGCTTCAAGGCGAGCGCGATCCGCACCCGCCAGGCGGAGCTCGAGCGCCAGTAGTCGTAGAAGATCACGTGCTCACCACCCGCTGGGCGATGCGACCGAAGAGGTCGCGCCCTTCGGCGTCGCGCATCTCGATGGAGACGGCGTCGCCGGCGGCCAGGAACGGGGTCCGCGCCGCCCCGGTGGCCACCATCTCCCGCGCCCGCAGCTCGGCCAGGCAGGAGACACCGCGCGCCGGGTCGGCGTTGGAGACGGTGCCGCTCCCCAGGATGGTCCCGGCGACCAGCGCCCGCGTGTGCGTCGCGTGGGCGACGAGATCGAAGAACGAGAAGTGCATCTCGTCGCCGGCGTCGGGATCGCCGACCAGCCGCGCCGAGCCGCCCGCGCGCTTCAGCGTGGTCCGCAGCGGCAGGTGCAGCCGCCCGCCGCGCCAGGCCTCGCCCAGCTCGTCGGGCGTCACCGCGAACGGCGAGAACGCGGTGGCCGGCTTGGACTGGAAGAACCCGAACCCCTTGGCCAGCTCGCCCGGCACCAGGTTCCGCAGCGTCACGTCGTTGGCCAGCAGCACCAGGCGCACGCACCCGGCCGCGGCCGCGGCGGTGGTGCCGCGCGGGACGTCGCCCAGGATCACCGCCACCTCGCTCTCGAAGTCGAGCCCCCAGTCGGGATCGCCGAGGTGGAGGTCGTCGCGCGGCCCGAGCAGCACGCCCGAGCCGCCCTGGTAGACCAGCGGGTCGACCTCCAGCGTCGGCGGCGGCGTGGCGTTCCGGGCCTTGCGCACCAGCCGGACGTGGCTGAGGAACGCCGAGCCGTCGATCCACTCGTAGGCGCGCGGCAGCGGCGGCCCCAAGCGCGCCTCGTCGTAGCGGCGGCCGGTGATCTCCCCCTTGTCGAGCCGGACGGCGAGCGCCGCCAGCGCGGGCGCCGCGCGCGCCCAGTCGTCGAGCGCGGCCTGCAGCGAGGGGGCCACCTCCGCCGCGCTCACGAAGGTGCGCCCGTCCCGCCCCACCACCAGCAGGGCTCCGTCCCGCGTCCCGTCACGCAGCGTCGCCAGCCTCACCAGGCGAGTGTAGTAAGCTCCCGCGCGATGGCCAAGGACTCGGAGGAGAATCCGGAGGTTCTCAAGCAGGAGCTCGCGGCGCTGCGCGCCAAGATCGACGCCGCCGACGACGAGATCCTCCGCCTGCTCAACCAGCGCGCCGGCTACGTCGGCCGGGTGGCCGACCTCAAGACCGCCATCTCGGTCCCCTTCTACGTCCCCTCGCGCGAGCGGCAGATCGCCGAGCGCCTGGCCGCCGCCAACCCCGGCCCCTTCCCCAGCGACTCGATCCGCTCGGTGTTTCAGGAGATCTTCAGCGCCTGCTTGACCCTGGAGAAGCGCGTCCGCGTCGCCTACCTCGGCCCCGAGGGGACCTTCTCGGACATCGCGGTCAAGAAGCAGTTCGGCCTCTCGGCCCGCTCGGTCCCGATGGGGACCATCCCCTCGGTGTTCGAGGAGGTCGAGCGCGGGAACGCCGACTACGGCGTGGTCCCCGTCGAGAACACGACCGAGGGGATGATCACCCACACGCTCGACACCTTCCTCGACAGCGACCTCAAGGTCTGCGCCGAGATCGCGCTGGAGGTGAACATGTGCCTGCTGGCCCGCCCCGACGTGACGATCGGGCAGATCGAGCGCGTCTACTCGATCCCCGTCGCGCTGGCCCAGGTGCGCCGGTGGCTCTCGGCCAACCTGCCGCACGCCACGCTGGTCGAGTCGCGCTCCACCGCCGAGGCGGCGCGCCTGGCGCGCGACGACGCCCGCGGCGCCGCCGTGGGATCGGAGCTGGCCGCCAAGCTGAACGAGCTGGTGGTGCTGCGCCGGAAGATCGAAGACCTGGCCCACAACATGACCCGCTTCCTGGTGCTGGGGCGCGACCAGGCCGAGCCGACGGGCCGGGACAAGACCTCGCTCCTGCTGGTGACCCGCGACGAGGCGGGGATCCTCTACCGCGTGCTGGGCGCCTTCGCTCAGCGCGGGCTCAACATGACCAAGATCGAGAGCCGCCCCTCGCGCCGGCGCGCCTGGGAGTACGTCTTCTTCGTCGACATCGACGGGCACGAGCGCGACGCGCCGGTGGCCGCCGCCATCGCCGACGTCCGCCAGGCGTCGGAGACGGTGAAGGTGCTCGGCTCGTACCCGCGCGCCGACGCCCGCGCCTAGCGCCGGCGCCCGCGCGTAGCGCCGACGACCGGCTCGGCCGCGCTTTTTCACGGGGCGCGTCGCAACAGGCGTTAGCCCGCGCGCGCCGCCAGCTTGGCGGGCGATCGCGCTCGGCCGTGGAACGCTGTTGCAGATCCCGCAACAGCCAAGTCTCTCAAGCGGTTTTTCCGCGCGGCCGATGAACGGGTCAGATGCCGAAGCGGATCCTCATCGTGGACGACGACCCCGCGCTGGGCGAGGAGCTCGCCCGACTCGGGGGGAGCGTC
>DASZVW010000401.1:0-4796 GCA_035546895.1 Polyangia bacterium | reverse complement strand
TCTGGGCGCTGGCGCTGGGGTTCCTGGCGCTGCTCGCCCGGCGGTGGCGGCGGCGCGCCGCGCTCGAGTGGGGAGACGCCGTGCTGGTCGCCGCCGCGCTGGTGATGCTGGTGCTGGGGGCGCGCGCCATCCGGACGAGCTGCGTCTTCCTGCTGGTGGCCGTCCCCGCCGCCAGCCGCCTCCTGGGCGCCCAGGTCCGGCTCGGCCGCGCGCGCCCGGAGACGCCCGATCACCCGCGGCTCAACCTGGCGCTGCTGGTCGGGATCTCGGCGCTGGAGGCGGCGGGGATCCTCTACGCCTGGCGGCTGCCGTACCCGGAGCTCGGCTGGCGGCCGATCGCGGCCGGGGCGCTGGCGGCGGTGCGCGGCTGCCCCGAGCGGGTGTTCGGCCGCTACAACGACGGCGGCCCGCTGATCTGGTTCGCCCCCGAGCGGCGCGTCTTCTCGGACACCCGGCAGGATCCCTACCCGCTGGCGATCACCCGCACCACGGCGTCGATCGAGCACGGCGGCCCCTACCGCGAGACGTTCGCCCGCTACGGCATCCGGTGCGCGATCTTGCCGGCGGGGAACGCCGCCGCCGCCCGCCTCGCCGCCGACCGCTGGCAGCCCCGCTTCCGGGACGACGCCTGGACGGTGCTGGTGGCGCCGGACGCCGCGCCGGGGCGGTGACCACCTCCGCCCGTCAGGGCGTGACCGAGAGGACCACCGTGTTGGTGTCCTCGTTGGCGCTCGCCGACTCGTCGACCGCGCGGATCAGAAGATACTGCGTCTGGCCGGCCGGGAAGTCGGAGAGCGTCGCCTCGTACGGATACGAGGCGGGGCCCACGCCCTGCAGGTAGGCGGCGGGGACGCCGGGCGTGAGCGGGAGCCGCTTGGCGCCCGAGAGCGTCGGGTCGGCGCCGAAGTCGAACGGCTGGGGCTGCGCGTAGAGGACGTAGTCGACGCGGTTCTCGTCGAGCGCCACGTCCCAGCGGACGGTCACCTGGCCGTTGGCGGCCACCGCCTGCTGGATCCCCACCCGCGGCGTGGGGGCCACGGCGGGGCTCTGCGGGTGGTCGTTGTAGCTGCTGGTCCAGACGGGCGGCGTGTGGTCGTCGAGGTCCTCGTGCGTGAGCACGAAGTCGTTCACCAGATCGACCTGGGCGTCGGTGAGGTAGTGCCGGAACCCGGCCAGCTCCTGCGTCACCCGGATGTCCTCGACCAGGTCGGCGTAGCCGAGCGTCGAGCCGCCGGTCAGCGTGGCGGACGACATCTGGTCGGGCGGCCCGGCGGCGTAGCCGAGCGAGAGCACGCGGAACCCGTCCGGGCGGTTCGCCTCGGCCATCAGCTTGGGGGCCACGTTGAACTGGTTGTCGGCGTAGAAGACCGGGTTCCAGAGCGCGCTGGTGTTGGAGTCGAGCCGGTAGCTCTCGAACAGCACGAAGTCGATGGCGCCGCGCGCGTTGTAGGCGTAGGCGCCGTGCCGCGGATCGAAGAAGAACAGGCCGCGGTTCTGCAGGATCAGCTTGTCCGGGTAGGTGGCGTGCACCTGGCGGATGAAGGCGCCGAAGCCCGGCGCCGTCCACTCGAACTTGGTCTCGTTGGCGCTGGCCGGGCTGGTGTAGCCGTCGGGCGCGGCGGTGTCGATGGTGTCGAGGAAGACGCCGTCGCAGTCGAGCCCCCGGCCGTAGCTGGCGGTCAGCGACTCGCGCAGGCCGGAGAGGCCGTCGGGGCCGTCGAGCTTCATGCCGTCGACGACCTCGAACCAGGCCGGATCGCCGGCGTTGACGAACAGCGACCCGAACAGCGGGTTCCGGTCGGGGAAGCCGTCGCCCACGTGGTCGGGCGCGTCGTGCACGCTGTTGTCGTCCAGGTAATAGGAGGCGAACCCCGTCCCGCCGTTGGAGGGGACGCCGCGCGGATCGATGCCGGCCAGCGACTGCCCGTCGGCGCTCGGGCCGCGGGGGTCCATGCGGGGGCCGCTGCCGTCGCCGCGGAAGCGCGCGTCGGTCCGGATCTGGTCGTCGCTGAGCTTCGCCGTCCGCAGGTCCTCCCCGACCGAGACGTAACAGAGCACGAGCACGTCGTCCGCGGGATCGGTGGGGTCCATGCCGGCCTGGAGCGCGGCGACGTCGGCGCGGTGGAAGCCGGCGCGCGCGGGGTAGACGATCACCAGCTGGTGACGCTTGGCGGTCGCCAGGTCGCCCGGGGCCCAGGTCCCGTAGTTCACCAGGTAGTGGTCGATGCTGCGCGCCTTGGCGTGCAGCCCGGTGGGCGGATCGGCGGGCTCGGTGCTGGGCCCGTCCGCCACCGTCGAGCTCCCGCAGGCGCCGGCCAGCCCGACCAGGAGAAAAGATAGACCGAGACCCCACCGCCCCCCGCCGTGATCACCCATCGCCACCCCTCACCGGGCAAGCTAAGGACGACCGACCCCGGAACCAGGATCTTCCCGGCTGGTGGCGCGCGGCCACGGTCGCGTCAGCGGGTCAGCGTATCGATGAGCGTGGCGGCGAAGAAGGCGACCGAGACGTAGCCGTTGAGGTTGAAGAAGGCGACGTCGAGGCGCGACAGATCGCTCGGGCGCACGATGGCGTGCTCGTAGGCGAGGAGCCCGAGCACCACCGCCACGCCGATCAGGTACGGGGCCCCCAGGTGGGCGGCGGCGGCCAGCGCCAGCAGCGCCCCGACGGTGCCGAGGTGGAGGAGCGCCGAGAGGACGAGCGCGCCCCCGACGCCGAAGCGGGCGGGGATCGAGTGCAGGCCGGTCTGGCGGTCGAAGTCGCGGTCGGCGAGCGCATAGAGGATGTCGAAGCCGGCGATCCAGAGGCCGACCGCGATCATGAGCAGGCCGGGCGCCCAGCCGAAGTCGCCCCGCACGGCGATCCAGGCGCCCGCCGGCCCGGAGGCGATCGCCAGTCCCAGGAAGAGGTGGCAGAGCGAGGTGAAGCGCTTGGTGAAGGAGTAGCCGTAGAGAAACAGCAGCGCCACCGGCGACAGCGCCAGGCAGAGCGGGCCGAGCGCGGCGGCGGCGCCCACGAACACGGCGGTCGCCGCCAGCGTCAGGGCCCAGGCCGCGCGCAGCGAGATGGCGCCGGCCGGGAGCTCGCGCTTGGCGGTGCGCGGGTTGCGGGCGTCGAAGTGGCGGTCGACGATCCGGTTGAACCCCATGGCGGCGGTGCGGGCGCCGGCCATGGCCACCACGATGCCGCCGAGGCGCGCGAGCGAGAGCCCGTGGCCGCGGGCGGCGATGGCGGCGGCGGCCAGCGCGAACGGCAGCGCGAACAGCGTGTGCTCGAACTTGATCATCCGCCCGAACCGGGAGATCACAGCCCCGGGACCCTGGGAGGGTCCCGGACCCCCCGCGACGGGGTCGGCCGGGCGAAGCCCGTCCGCCTCCACGCGATCGGCCGTCGGGATCGTCATGCGCGCGCCACCCAGCGCAGCGGGGGGCTCGGGTCGCGGACCAGCGCCTCGACCGGGGCCGCGAGGTCGTCGACCAGCACGTCGAGCACGCCCGGGCGCTTGCCGGGGGCCAGCGCGCCGTGGGCGGGGAGGCCGATGGCCCGCGCGCCGCCGGAGGTGGCGGCCTCCAGCCAGCGCGCCGCGGGGACCGTCGGGAAGTGGCCGGCCAGGGTGGCCATCTCGCCCCACACCGACAGGTCGGGCGTCGAGGCCAGGCTGTCGGTCCCGAGCGCGATCGACACGCCGTCGTCGAGGAGCGCGGGGACGTCGGGGAGGAGGCCGCCGATGTGCAGGTTCGAGCGCGGGCAGAGGACGGCGGTGGCGCCGGCCGCGCGGGCCCGGCGGCGGTCGTCGTCGCCGGCGTGGACCATGTGGACCAGCAGCGGCGGCGCGCCGCCGTCGAAGGCGCCCAGCGAGGCCAGGTACTCGACCGGCGTCTGGCCGGGGGCGCGCGTGGCGGCGTCGATCCCCATCGCCGCCAGCATCGCCGGCCAGGCGCCGGTGCCGTCGCGGAGCAGCTTCAGCTCCTCGACGTCCTCGGCGACGTGGACCGAGGTGGCGCGCCCGTCGGCGCGCGCGGCCGCGAAGATCCGGCGCATCAGCTCGGGCCCGACGGAGTAGGGGGCGTGGGGGGCGCGCACGTAGCCGAGCGCGGCGGGCCAGGCGGCGGCCTCGGCGCGCTCGCGGGCGGCGTCGGCCAGCGCGTCGCCGGTGCGGGCCTCGCGCGAGCCGAGCAGCTCGTGGAAGAGGACGCCGGCGAGCGCGGCCGCGCCCAGCGCCGGCGCCGCGTCGAGCGTGTTGCCGACGTCGCCGATGGCCGCGGTGCCGAGCCGGACCGCGGCCTCCGCCGCCTCGTGCGCCGCCGCCCGCCGCCGCTCGCGCGGCGTCTCGCCGACCGTCTTCAGGAAGCGCTGCGCCCAGGCGATGAAGCCGCCGCCGCCGGGGACGGCCTCCGCCAGCGCCGACAGCTCGAGGTGGCAGTGGGCGTTGACCAGGCCCGGCACCAGGACCCCCAGGGCGCGCTCCTCGGGCGCGGCGGGGAGCTCGGCGCGCACCTCGGCCCGCGGGCCGACGGCGCGGACGGTCCCCGCGGCGTCGAGCGCCAGCGCCCCCTCGGCGATCGGCGGGCGATCGACGGGGACGACCCAGCGCGCGCTGACGATCCGCATGGCTTCGCGCCGCATCCGGGCGTCAGGCGGCGGCCAGCCGCTCGTAGCGCATGTTCCGGCGGCGCGGCTCGAAGCCGGCGGCGCGGATGTAGCGCTCGATGTCCTCGGCGGAGAGCTTGAAGACGGCGCCCGCCTGGGAGACGACGTTCTCCTCGATCATCGCCGAGCCGAAGTCGTTGCCGCC
>DASZVW010000400.1:0-6717 GCA_035546895.1 Polyangia bacterium | reverse complement strand
CCCACGGTGGCGGCGCGGAAGCCGAGCACCGAGACGTTGGGGGGCTTCCCCTCGGCGACGTCGAACCGCACCGACAGCTCGGCGGAGGCCACGCTCACCGTCGCCTGCGCGTCGGGCGGGTGCGGCCCGCCGTCGCAGGCGGCCGTCAGGACCCCCGCCGCCAAGACAGCGGCCGCGGCGCGAGCACGGAGATCGGCGAGCAGGGACATGACGTCGGACCGGGGACTCAACACTATAACTTCTGCCGCCGCAACTCGCCAATTCGGCGGGGCGCCATGCTATGAACGCAGGCTCCCGATGTCGCGCATCACCAAAGACGAGGTCCGCGAGCTGGCGGTGCTGTCGCGGCTGGCGCTCTCGGAGGAGGAGATCGCCCGCATGACCGGCGATCTGGACGCCATCCTCGACTACGTCGACGCCATGCGGGAGCTCGACACCACCGGCGTGGAGCCGATGACGCACGCGGTCCCCTTCGACTGTCCGCTGCGGGCCGACCAGGTGGCGCCGTCGCTGCCGGTCGAGGAGGCGCTCCGCAACGCCCCGCGCCGCGAGGCCGACTTTTTCCAGGTCCCCCGCATCGTCCCCGGCCCGGCCGGCGGCGGCGGCGAGGAGGACCTGTGATGGACGCGCGCGGCGCCAGCCTGACCGCCATCGTCGACGGCGTGCGGGCCGGGAGCTTCGGCGCCCGCGAGGTGACCGAGCAGTTCCTCGATCGGGTGGGGCGGCTCGACGGCGCGCTCGGCTGCTACCTGAAGGTCGACGCCGAGGGGGCGCGCCGCCGCGCCGACGCGGTCGACGCCGCCCGCAAGGCGGGGCGCGATCCGGGGGCGCTGGCCGGGGCGCCCATCGGCGTCAAGGACATCTTCTGCACGCGCGGGCTCGAGACCACCTGCGCCTCCAAGATCCTGCGTGGCTTCGTGCCGCCGTACGAGTCGACGGTGACGGCGCGGCTCGAGGCGGCGGGCGCGGTCTCGCTCGGCAAGCTCAACATGGACGAGTTCGCCATGGGCTCGTCGACCGAGAACAGCGCCTTCAAGCCGACCCGCAACCCCTGGTCGCCGGCGCACGTCCCCGGCGGCTCGTCGGGCGGCTCGGCGGCGGCGGTGGCGGCCTCGCTGTGCGCCGGGGCCATCGGCACCGACACGGGCGGCTCGATCCGCCAGCCGGCCTCGCTGTGCGGCGTGGTCGGCGTGAAGCCGACCTACGGGCGCGTCTCGCGCTACGGCGTCATCGCCTTCGCCTCCTCGCTCGATCACCCGGGGCCGTTCGGCCGCACCGTCGAGGACGCGGCGGCCTTGCTCGAGGTGATGGCCGGCGTCGATCCGCTCGACGCCACCTCGATCCCGGCGCCGGTCGGCGCCTACCGGCAGGCGGCGCGCGCCGGTCGGCAAGGTGGGACGCCGCTGGCGGGCGTGCGGCTGGGGATGCCCACCGAGTACTTCCAGCCCGGGATGGACCCGGAGATCGAGGCGGGCGTGCGCGCCGCCGTCGACGAGCTGGCGCGCGCGGGGGCTCAGATCGTCCCCGTCTCGCTGCCGCACACCAAGTACGCGATCGCCACCTACTACCTCATCTGCACGGCGGAGGCGTCGTCGAACCTGGCGCGCTACGACGGCGTCAAGTACGGCCACCGCACCGCCGAGGCGCGCTCGCTGGAGGAGCTCTACACCAAGACGCGCGGCGAGGGGTTCGGCGCCGAGCCCAAGCGGCGGATCATGCTGGGGGCGTACGTGCTGCGCGCCGGCTACTACGAGGCCTACTACGGCAAGGCGCTGCGCGCGCGCCGCAAGATCGCCGACGACTTCGCGGCGGCGTTCACCGAGTGCGACGCCGTCGTGACGCCGACCTCGCCGACGCCGGCCTTCAAGCTGGGCGAGAAGACGACGGACCCGCTGCAGATGTACCTGGCGGACATCTTCACCGTGGCGCCCGATCTGGCCGGCATCCCGGCGCTGTCGCAGCCGTGCGGGTTCACCAAGGCCGGGCTGCCGATCGGCCTGCAGATCATCGGCCCCGCGCTGGGCGAGGAGATCTGCTTCCGCGTCGGCGGCGCCTACGAGTCGCGCACCGACTGGCACCAACGCCTGCCGCCGGAGGTGACTTCTTGAGCACCGAGACCGGCGGTAAGAACGCGTCGGGAGAGCGCGAGCTTCGCTCACGCGAGCCCATCGCGGGGGGTGCGGGACCCTCCCCGGGTCCCGGAAAGATCGACTGGGAAGTGGTCATTGGCCTCGAAGTTCACGTCCAGCTCGCCACGCGGTCGAAGATCTTCTCCTGGTCGTCGGCGGCGTTCGGCGCCGAGCCGAACGCCTCGACGGATCCGGTCTGCCTCGGACTGCCGGGGACGCTGCCGGTGCTGAACCGCTCGGCGGTCGAGTCGGCGGTGCGCCTGGGGATGGCGGCCGGCTGCACGATCCGCCCGCGCTGCCGGTTCGCGCGCAAGCACTACTTCTATCCGGACCTCCCGAAGGGGTTCCAGATCTCGCAGTTCGACGAGCCGATCTGCGAGGGGGGGGCCATCAAGTTCCGCCTCAAGGGGGAGCCGCGCGCCGTCCGCCTGACCCGCATCCACATGGAAGAGGACGCCGGGAAGAACCTGCACGCGGCGGCTGGCGTCAGCTTCGTCGACCTCAACCGCGCCGGCGTCCCGCTGTGCGAGATCGTGAGCGAGCCCGACGTCCGCTCGGCCGAGGAGGCCGCCGAGTACGTGCGCGCGGTGCGCACGCTGGTGCGCTACCTCGGCATCGGCGACGGCAACATGGAAGAAGGGTCGCTCCGCTGCGACGCCAACGTCTCGCTGCGCCCGCGCGGCACGGAGAAGTTCGGCACCAAGACCGAGATCAAGAACATGAACTCGTTCAAGAACGTGCGCGACGCCATCGAGCACGAGGTCAAGCGGCAAGCCACGCTGCTCGACCGGGGCGAGCGCGTCGTCCAGGAGACGCGCCTGTGGGACGCGGCGCGCGGGGTCACGCAGGCGATGCGCTCGAAGGAGCAGGCGCACGACTACCGCTACTTCCCCGAGCCCGACCTGCCGCCGCTGGTGGTGACCGAGCTGGAGATGAAGGCGCTGCGCGCCAGCCTCCCCGAGCTGCCCGAGGACCGCTTCGCGCGCTACACCGGCGAGGGGGGCCTCTCGGCGCAGGACGCGGGCGTGCTGGTCGCCGACCGCGAGACGGCCGCCTACTTCGACGCCACGGTGGCCGCGGGCGCGCCGGCCAAGCGGGCCGCCAACTGGCTCATCAACGAGGTGCTGGCCCGGGTCGACGATCCGCGCGCGCTCGGCGAGGCCGACTGCCCGGTGCCGCCGGCGGCGCTCGCCGAGCTCTGCAAGCTGGTCGAGGACGGGACGCTCTCGGGCAAGCTCGGCAAGGACGTGTTCGCCAAGATGTGGACCGAGCGGCGGACCGCCAAGGAGATCGTCGCCGCCGAGGGGCTGGCCCAGGTCTCCGACGGCGGCGCGCTGGAGGAGGCCTGCAAGCGGGTGGTCGCCGCGCACCCCGACGAGGCCGCCCGCTTCAAGGACAGCCCCAAGCTGATGGGCTTCTTCGTCGGCGCGGTCATGAAGGAGACCGGCGGCAAGGGGAACCCCAAGGCGGTCAACGAGATCCTGCGCCGCCTCTTGGGGGCGGCGTGATCGTCACCCGCACGCCCTTCCGGGTGACGCTCGGCGGAGGGGGGACCGACCTGCCGTCGTACTACGGGCACCACGGCGGGTTCATCTTCGCCATGGGGCTCGACAAGTACATGTACGTGACGATCAACCGCCCGGTGGTGGGGAAGAAGCTGATCCTCCACTACACGCAGAGCGAGGTGGTCGATCACGTCGGCCAGCTCCGCCACCCGCTGGCCCGCGAGGCGCTGCGCCGGCACGGGATCGAGAACACCTTCGAGGTGGCCTCGATGGCCGACCTCCCCGCCGGCACCGGGCTGGGCTCGTCGAGCTCGTACATCGTCGGGCTCCTGAACGCGCTCCACCACGACCGCCGCGACTACGTCTCCCTGCAGGCGCTGGCCGAGGAGGCCTGCCACATCGAGCTCGACATCCTCAAGGAAGGGATCGGCAAGCAGGACCAGTACATGGCCGCCTACGGCGGCCTCACGGTGCTGGAGATCGCGCCCGACGGCCAGGTGAAGGTCCGCCAGCTCCGCCCCAGCAGCAGCGACGTCGCCGACTTCGTCTCCCAGACGCACATCTATTACACGGGCGCGCAGCGCGACGCGCGCGAGGTGCTGGCCGACCAGAACGTCGCCATGCAGAGCAAGGACAGCGTCGATCACGCGCGGGTCGCCGAGAGCCTCCACCGGATCAAGGAGCTCGGCTACCGGATCCTGGAGGCGATCGAGCACGGCAACTACGACCGCTGGGGGGAGCTGCTCGACGAGCACTGGCAGAACAAGAAGAAGCTCTCCAAGAAGATCTCGCTCGGCGTCGTCGACCAGATCTACGACGAGGTGCGCGGCCGGTTCGGCGTGCTGGGCGGCAAGATCATCGGCGCCGGCGGGGGCGGCTTCCTGATGCTCTACTGCCCGCGCCAGCACGCCGCCCTGGAGCGCTTCATGGCCGAGCGGGGGATGCCGCGCATGCACTACACCGTCGAGCCCGAGGGGACCCGGGTCATCACCCAGGTCGGCCAGGGGTTCGTCGGCCAGGGGCTGGCGGGGTCGCCCTCATCCTCTGCTTGACAGCCGGCCGCGCCTCTCTAAACTACGCCGCTCCCGGAGGTCCCAGTTCCCATGTACGCCGTCATCGCTTCAGGTGGAAAACAGTATCGCGTCGCCGAGGGTGAAACCCTGCGCGTGGAAAAGCTCGCGGGGCCGGCCGGCACCAAGGTGACGTTCGGGCCGCTCCTCTTCGCCGACGACGGCGGCGGGGTCCAGGTCGGCCAGCCGACGGTCTCCGGCATCACCGTCGAGGCCGAGATCGTCGAGCAGGGCCTGGGCAAGAAGATCGTCATCTTCAAGTACAAGCGCCGGAAGAGCTACCGCCGCAAGACGGGGCACCGCCAGCCGTTCACGGCGCTCAAGATCACCGCCATCCGCGCCGGCGCGGCCGAGGCGAAGGCTTAAGCCATGGCACACAAAAAAGGTCAGGGGAGCTCCCGCAACGGCCGCGACTCGCAGTCGCAGCGCCGCGGGATCAAGCGCCACGCCGGGCAGGACGTCCTGGCCGGCAACATCCTGGTCCGCCAGGTCGGCACGGTCGTCCACCCGGGCGCCAACGTCGGCATGGGGCGCGACTTCACGCTGTTCGCCCTCAAGAACGGCCAGGTGAAGTACGCCAAGTCCGGCAAGCGCACGATCGTCAGCATCGTCGCCGGCGCGGCGACCGCCTAACCAGCTCGGCCGGCCGGCGGCGCGAGGAGAGCGGCGCCCGTGCAGTTCATCGACGAGGTCGTCATCCGCGTCAGGGCGGGTGACGGCGGCAAGGGGGCGATCGCCTTCCGGCGCGAGAAGTTCGTCCCCAAGGGGGGGCCCTCCGGCGGCGACGGCGGCGACGGCGGCAGCGTCGTCCTGGTCGTCGACGAGGGGCTGTCGACCCTGCTCGACTTTCGCTACAAGAGCGAGTTCCAGGCCCCGAACGGCCAGCCGGGCGCCAACAAGGACCGCTACGGGCGCGCCGGCGAGGACATCGTCCTGCGGGTCCCGCCGGGGACGCAGGTCTTCGACGCGACCTCGGGCGAGCTCGTCTGCGATCTGCAGGCCGACGGCCAGCGGTTCGTGGCCGCGCAGGGCGGGAAGGGGGGGCGCGGGAACATCCACTTCGCCACCTCGACCGATCGGGCGCCGCGCCGGGCGGAGCCGGGCACGCCCGCCGAGGAGCGCACCATCCGGCTCGAGCTCAAGCTGCTGGCCGACGTCGGGCTGCTCGGGTTCCCCAACGTCGGCAAGTCCTCGCTCATCGCGCGCATCTCGGCCGCCCGCCCGAAGATCGCCGACTACCCGTTCACCACCCTGGTCCCGAACCTGGGCACGGTCGGGCTCTCCGACGAGCGGAGCTTCGTGGTGGCCGACATCCCCGGCCTCATCGCGGGGGCGCACGCCGGCGCGGGGCTCGGCGATCGGTTCTTGCGCCACCTCGAACGGACGCGCCTGCTCGTCCACCTGCTCGACCCTAGCGCCCCGCCCGACGGCGAGGGGACGGCGCGCACGCCGCTGCGCGACTTCGAGGCGACCAACCGGGAGCTCGCGCTCTACGACCCGGCGCTGGCGGCCCGCCCGCAGCTGGTGGCGGTGAACAAGATCGATCTGCCCGAGGTGCGCAAGAAGATGGCCGCGCTGGCGCGGCCGTTCGCCCGCCGCGGGATCGAGCTCCACGCCATCAGCGCCGCCACCGGCGAAGGGGTCGGGGCGCTGCTGGAGGCGATCTGGCGCGCGCTCCCCCCGCGCGCGGCGGTGGGTGTCGAGCTCGAGCGCCTTGGCCGCGGGGCGCCAGGGACTTAGGTTGCCTAGGGCCACGGGCGGGCCATTTCAAGGGGCAGGCCAAGCCCGCGGCGCCGAGGGATCAGGGGGGATTGACGACGTTGTGGAAAACGCGGAAAAGCCGAAGATTGACCGCACTTGCGGGTCCTGATATAGAAAAACGGCTTCAAGGCTGCTCCGCACTTCGGGTCCTCCCCATACGCCCCTTCTAACGCCTGACGGAGTTACGACATGACATCGCTGCGGACCGTTCTTTCGCGTGGGGCGTACCGCGCCCTGGGGGTATTGGTGCTT
>DASZVW010000399.1:0-2682 GCA_035546895.1 Polyangia bacterium | reverse complement strand
AAGACCGAGAGGCCGCCCGCCATCACCGCGCGCGCCGCGCGCAGCGCCAGGTCGGGCGTGGCGGCGCGGACGATGGGGATCACCGCCTCGGCCTCGATCCGGCGGACGATCTCCTCTCGCGGGGCGTGCTCGGCGCGCCGGGCGGGCTCGGCTGGCGGCGGTTCTGCGCGCGCGTGGTCGGTCATCGGTCGATCCGCGCGCTCGGCGCCTCCATCGCGCGCAGCACCTCGGGGAGCGTGGCCATGGTGGTGTCGCCCGGCGTCGACATGGCCAGCGCGCCGTGGGCCACGCCGCAGCGGAGCGCCCACCCGGCGTCCTTGCCGGCGAGGAGGCCGTAGATGAAGCCGGAGGCGAAGGAGTCGCCGCCGCCCACCCGGTCGAAGATCTCCACCTCGCGCTGGGCGACCTCGAAGAACTGGCCGCCGGCGAAGGCGACGGCGCCCCAGCCGTTGACGGTCGCCGAGCGCGAGCTGCGCAGGGTGGTGGCCACCGCCTTGAGGTTGGGGAAGGTCCGCATCACCTCGCCGATCATGGCGCGGAACCCGGCCGCCGGCAGCTCGGCGTAGCGGGCGTCGACGCCGGGCGGATCGAAGCCGAGCGCGGCCGCGAAGTCCTCCTCGTTGCCGAACAGCACGTCGACGAGCGGCACCAGCGCGCGGTTCACCTCGCGCGCGCGCGCCTGGCCGCCCACCGCGCGCCAGAGCGAGTCGCGGTAGTTGAGGTCGTAGGAGACGCAGGTCCCTTGCCGGCGCGCCTCCTCCATGGCGGCGCGGGCGACCGCCGGCGTCTCCGCCGACAGGCCGCAGAAGATGCCGCCGGTGTGGAACCAGCGGACGCCGGCGCCGAAGAGGGCGCGCCAGTCGACGTCGCCGGGGCGCATCTGCGCCGCCGCCGTGCCGCCGCGGTCCGAGCAGCCGACGCCGCCGCGCGGGCCGAAGCCGCGCTCGGTGAAGTTGAGCCCGTTGCGCACCGTCCGCCCCACGCCGTCGTAGGGGACCCAGCGCAGGTACGAGAGGTCGACCCCTCCTTGCAGCATCAGGTCCTCGACCAGGCGCCCGACCGGGTTGTCGGCCAGCGCGGTGACGATCGCCGTCCGCAGGCCGAAGCAGCGGCGCAGCCCGCGCGCCACGTTGTACTCGCCGCCCCCCTCCCAGACCGAGAAGGCGCGGGTGGTGTGCACCCGCCCCTCGCCCGGGTCGAGGCGGAGCATCACCTCGCCCAGGCTCACCTCGTCGAAGCGGCAGTCCGCCGCCGGCCGGATGGAGAGCTCGCTCATGCGCGTCCGGCGAGCATGCGCCGCCCCCCGGCGGCGCACAAGAGCGTCGGTGGACGCTAGAAGACGTAGACCGCCTGGCCCATGCCGCGGATGTTGTGCGGCTTCTGCTCGCCGGGGCTGGAGTACTGGGCCTGGGGCAGATAGTAGACCTCCGTGTACTGGCCCGAGACGCCGAAGCGGATCGAGGGGGTGGCATCGAAGAACAGGTTGCCGTCGCCGTAGATGGAGGTGTTGACGATGCTCCCCAGGAGGCCGGTCTCCGCGCCGCCCGCCGGGTAGAGCTGCCCCATGTTGCTCGAGTGCGAGTAGGTGAAGTTGGCGGCGAACAGCATCCGGCCGTCGAGCACCGGCAGGTAGTACTGCAACCCTGCGCGGTAAGCCCACCAGTTGATGGTGTGCGCGACGCCGTCGAGGGTGAAGGTCACCAGGCCGTTGTCGATGTCGGGCGTGTAGACCGGCGGCGGCGACTGCTGCATTTGGTTCGGGAGGGTGGGGAAGGTGGCCCCGCCGCCGGTGGTGAGGAGGTCGGCGATCCCGGTGCCGATGACGAACTCCCCGGTCAGGGTCAGCCGGTTCTTGCGATCGTTGGCGTCGGCCGCGGGGATGATCGGGAGGAGCGCGTCGACGGCCACGCCCCAGCCCGACAGGCTGTTCGACCGCTGCGGGGGCGGCGGCGCGTAGGCGTCCAGCTTGAACTGGCGGGCGATCCCCGAGACGCCGATGGAGGCCGGGGCGGCGACGGTCCGCACGTTGCCCGGGGTGGTGATCCCCTTCCAGCCGTTGAACGCCAGGCGCACGCCCCCCTCGAGGTCGGGGATCTGCGCGTCGCGCTGCGCGGGGCGCTCGGCCGACACGGCGACGTCGACGCTGACCGGGCCGTCGGCCCCCAGCGTGCGCGACAGGCGGAGCTGCGCGTTGCGCGAGAAGACCATGTTCGGCAGCCCCAGGAACTCGACCGAGGCGGGGAAGAAGTAGTTCTGCCAGCCGAACACGTCGTAGGTCTGCCCGGCCAGGAGGTCGACGAAGCCTCCCTCCAGCTTCAGGTAGGCGTGGCGGATGCGGAAGGTCGGGCTGTCGTAGAAGGTGTTCTCGTTGCCGGTGGGCGGGGCGGTCTGGCTGCCGAAGAAGTCGCCCTCCAGCAGCGCCGACGGCCGGAGGCCGCCGACCTCGGGCGCCTGGAACGCCAGCCCGAGCCGGGTGTTCCGCATCGAGAACTGCGTGCGGCCGACGCTGCCGGCGTAGGTGTCGCTGCGGGCCACCAGCGCGCCGCCGATGTAGTCGTTGTAGCTGCGCGTGGTGTCGGCGATGTAATCGGCCTCCACGAAGCCGTAGAAGGTCACCGACCACCTCTGCGCCGCCTCGCCCAGCGAGACGGTGAGCGGCGGCCGATCGAACCAGGAGCCGGT
>DASZVW010000398.1:0-2064 GCA_035546895.1 Polyangia bacterium | reverse complement strand
ACGTCCGACTGGGCGCGGGCCAGCAGGATGGGGGCCCGGCTGTCGCCGTGGTCGGCCATCTGCTGGGCGACCACCATCTGGTCGGCGGCCAGGAGGAGGTGGGCCTTGGGGCGCCCGAGGCCGAGGCCGCCGCGGCCGGTGAGGCTCGCCTGCAGCTTGAGGGCGCCCAGCTTCTCGGCGAGGGCGACGCTCTCCTGGTAGTGGTGGACCTGGTCCTGGGGCAGCGCCACCGAGGCGCAGCCGGCGCCCGCCAGCGCGGCGAGGAGGACCATCCCGAGCCCGACCATCTTCAGCGTCTTCGTTCCCATGCCCCCTGAAAAAGCAAGCGCCGGGCCACCCGGTTACCCCTGGAAAGTCGGGTGCTTGCGCGACCGGTGGTCGATCCGCCGGCGGGCCGTCGCGGGCGCGCCGTCGGACGGCCGACGCCCGGGGCCTCGGCGGCGCCGCCAGGTCGGCGCCGCGGGCGGCGCTCCGAACGGCCGAGCTCAAGGCCGCCGGCGGTTTCTCCCGATGCCCTCGCACAGGGGGAGAAAACGAGGGTGCCCGTGGGCCGGACGAGAGCGAACAGCAGGGAGTGGCGGCAGTACTACGAGAGGGCCGCGCGCGTTCGCGAGCTGATCGGCGATCCGTTCGTGCAGGCGCGGGCACGGGCCCGGGCGCGCGAGCGCTGGATGTTCGGGGCGAGCGCGCTGTTCATGGCCGCCGTCGCCGCGGCGTTCCTGATGTTGGCCACCGGCTGACGCCGCGGCGCCGGGCCGGCGCGCGCTTGGCATATAGTTCGCGCCGGTGTGACCATGGCGTCGCGGAAGCAGCGCGCTCTTCACTTCGTCCTGCTGGTGGGGGCGATGAGCTTCTTCGCGGACTTCACCTACGAGGGGGCGCGCGGCATCGCCGGGCCGTACCTGGCGCTCCTGGGCGCCAGCGGCCTGGCCGTCGGCGCGGTCAGCGGGCTGGGCGAGCTCCTGGGCTACGGGCTGCGGCTGGTGTCGGGGCGGCTCGCCGATCGGACGCGGCAGTTCTGGCCGATCACCATCGCCGGCTACGTCGTGCAGATGGCCGCGGTGCCGGCGCTGGCGCTGACCGGGAGCTGGCCGGCCGCGGCGGCGCTGCTGGTGCTCGAGCGGGTCGGCAAGGCGACCCGCAACCCGCCGCGCGACGTGATGCTGTCCCACGCCGGTCAGGAGATGGGCGGGTACGGCTGGGCGTTCGGCCTGCACGAGGCGCTCGATCAGGCCGGCGCCCTGGCCGGGCCGCTGGTGATGGCGGCGATCCTCGCCGGGCGGCACGGCTACCGCACGGCGTTCGCCGCGCTGGGCATCCCCGCGCTCTGCACGCTGGCGCTGCTGGCGGTCGCGCGGGCGCGCTACCCGCGGCCGGAGGACCTGGCGCCCGCGCGACGCGAGATCTCAGCGGAGGGGCTGCCGCGCCGGTTCTGGATCTATCTCGCGGCCACCGCGCTGGTGGGGGCCGGCTTCGCCGACTTCCCGCTCATCGCTTATCACTTCCAGAAGGCGTCGGTGATGGCCGCCGAGTGGACGCCGGTCCTGTACGCGGTCGCCATGGGCGTGGGCGGCGCCGGCTCGCTGTTGTTCGGGCGCCTGTTCGACCGGCATGGTCTCGGCGTGCTGGTCCCTTTGACGCTGGTCTCCGCCATCTACGCGCCGTTGGCCTTTCTCTTCCCGCACGCCTGGGCGGCGGTCGGCGGTGTCGTCGTCTGGGGAATGGCGATGGGCGTTCACGAGTCGATCGTCGCCGCGGCCGTCGCCACCATGGTGCCGGCGGCGCGGCGGGCCTCCGCGTACGGGCTCTTCACCGCGGCGTACGGGGTCGCCTGGTTCCTCGGCAGTCTGGCGCTGGGCGCTCTTTACGATCGCTCGCGGTTCGCCCTGATCGTGGTGGCCAGTGCGCTCGAGCTGGCGGCGGTGCCGCTCCTGATCGTGGTGGCGCGCCACGACGGGGGCGCACGCTCCTCGCGGTGATCCCTGTCACCGAGCGGCGCCCTCGCAGGTGGCAGGCTCGATGAGCCGAGCGCGGCGGTGCCTCCAAGAGGGAAAATGGCCGACG
>DASZVW010000397.1:0-2174 GCA_035546895.1 Polyangia bacterium | reverse complement strand
CTCTTTCTTGAAGGCGGGGAAGCGCATCTCCTTGGCCACCTCCATCGCGCAGGAGCCGGTGGGCGTGCCGGCGAAGGTCGACCCCACCTGCACCGTCTGGACCGTCCCGTTGCCGCCCACGACGTAGCTCAGCACCAGCGCGCCGGGGACGTGGAACTTCTGGTAGCAGCCGTAGAAGCGCGGGCCGATCTTCTCCATCACGTCGTTGATGGCCGACTTGGAGAGCTCCTCGGGCCGCTGGTCGGCGTTCAGCTCCGCGTCGCTCATCGGCTGCGGCTGCCCGGCGCGGCTGCAGGCCGGGTCCTGGTGGCCGGGCGGCGGGCGGTCGGCGAACCCGGTCGAGGGGGGCTTGGAGGCCACGATCTCGCCGGTGCAGCGGTTGTAGATCCGCGCGCCGACCAGCTTGAGCGCGATCCCGGGCGCCATCCCGACGGTGAAGTCCGCCCCCTGCGCCTGCGGCTGGAACAGGAACTCGGCGCGCAGGAACGGCTTCTCGGTCTCGGCCCAGCGCTTGGCCGCGGCGAAGTCGTCGAAGGCGACGTTGTCCTTGGTGACCGGCACGCCGGCGGCCAGCGAGGCGGCCGTCTTGTCGGGCACCGCCAGGGTGACGAAGCGCGGCTCGCGCCGCTTGCCGATCGGCATCGGCTCGCTGCAGGCGATGCAGCCGGCCAGCGACAGGTGGTACCCCTTGATCGCCGCGTCGTAGCCGGAGACCTCGATGGCGGCCGGGTCGTTGCTCTCGGTCAGGAACGTCTGCTGCGGCAGCTTCTGGCGCAGGTAGGCGGTGGTCGAGCGGCAGCGCGCCCGATCGAGCTCGCGCATGTCGCCGCCGCAGGCGTCGACGAACGGCGCCAGCAGCGTCCCCACGTCCTCGGTCTTCACCGCGCCGCGCGCGCGGAATTCAAAACTGTCGACGCCCTTGGCGGCGTCGTCGGCGTGGACCGCGGCCGGCGCCAGTGCGCAGAGGGCCAGCGCGAGCGGCAAGGACCTGGGCCCGGGGGCTCTGGGGCGCATCGGGCGGGACTATAAATGAGGCCGGCGCTTCTCTGCCAGCCCCCCCGCGCCGTAGTCCCGGATGAGGCGCGCCACCTCCGGGTCGTCCGGGATGCTCCGGTCGAGGGGGATGACCCGGTTCTCGAACCAGCTCCCGGGGAGGACCCTGGGGAGCGCGGCCAGGGCGGCGGTCTCGCGGGCGATAGCCGCCTCGAGCTGCTGGCGCCGGTCCCGGTAGTAGGCCTCCAGCGAGGCGGGATCGATCTGGCCGAGCGAATGGTCGTCGTCGCCGAGCTGCCGGCGGTGGTCGGCCAGGATGGCCGCCAGCTCGGCGCGCGCCCCCCGGTCGGCGAACGCGGTCCCGCCCCCCACCACGTGCAGGTCGAGCCGCCCCAGGTCCTTCCCCTCCGCCTGCGCCTCCAGGAGGTAGGCGGCGCCGGCCTTCTCCGGCCGCTCGAGGTTGAGGGCGCTGTGCCCCAGCACCGCCCAGTCGACCCCCGCCAGCGCGCGGACCAGCGCGCGATTTTGCGCCGGCAGGCCGGCGTGGACCAGCGCCACCACGACGGCGGCGCCGCGCGCCCGCAGCGACCGGGCCGCCTCCCGGGCGGCGTCGGCCGGGTCGCGCACCACGATGCCGTCGGCGCGCAGGCGGTTGGCCTCCTCGGCGGTCGCCGGCGCGGTGACGCCGAAGACGCCGACCTTCACGCCGGCCGCCTCGAGCAGCCGGTCGGCGGCGAACAGGCGCTGGCCGTCGCGCCCGTAGAGGTTGGCGGAGACGACCGGGAGCCGGAACGCCGCCGCCGTCTTCCGCAGCAGCGGCAGCCCGATCGCCAGGTCGCTCTCGCCGGGGGTGAAGGCGTCGAGGCCGGCGCGCGCGATCCCGGCCGCCAGCAGCCGGGCCCGCCGCTCGGTCTCGGCGGCCGTCCCTTGCGGGCCGAACAGGTCGCCGGCGTCGACCACCAGCGTGGCGTCGGCCTCGGCCCGCGCCCGGGCGATCACCGTGGCCCGGCGCGCCAGTCCCCCCAGCGGCTCGACGCAGGTGCAGACGGCGTACTTCCCCTGCAGGTTCGAGGAGTAGAGGAGGGCGATCTCCCGGCCGCGCCGCGCAGCGGGCGGGTTCGGGTCGGGCATGGCGGCGGCCGGGGCCGCCCCGGCCGCGGGCGCCACCCGCGGCGCGCGCC
>DASZVW010000396.1:0-3115 GCA_035546895.1 Polyangia bacterium | reverse complement strand
GCCGGGTGGTAGCTGGCCAGCGCGGAGGCGCTCTCCCAGGGGAGGGCGTGCGTGGCCAGCACCGCCTCGTCGCGCAGCGCGAGCAGCATCTCCAGCTCGGCGGCCGCCGCCTCGCCGCCGCCCCGGATCTCCACCGCGGCGACGCCGCGCCCGTCCCCCTCGGTCACCATCACCTCGTCGATGGCGGCCAGCGCCGCGTCCGGGCGCAGGACCGCCAGCTCCAGACGCGCGCGGCCGATGGCGATGCCGGGGGCGCGCGCCGGCTCCGCGGCCAGCGCCGCCGCGAAGAAGCCGCGCGCCTCCTCGGCCAGCGCCGGGATCAGCGCCGCCTCGGCCAGCCCGGCCTCGATGGCGTCGGTGGCCAGCTCCGCCGCCGCCAGCGCCTCGGCGCCCGAGCCGCCCGCGGCCAGCGACTTCCGGTAGTCGGCCATGCGGGCCTCGAAGGAGGCGGTCATCTCCTCGATCGCCAGCGCCGCCTCGACGGCCAGCTCGGGGTTGGCGGCCCCCAGCGCCCAGCGCAGGAGCGACACCGATCCCGCGTCGGCGCGCACGGTGAGGGTGGCGATGATCGCCCGCCGCTCGTCGGTCTCGCCGGCCAGCAGCGCCTCGCAGGTGGGGAGCGCCTCGCCGAGGCGGCGCAGCTCCTCGGCGCGCGGCGCCTCGGCGGCGGCGGCCGGCGCCTCCGGATCGGCCTCCAGGAGCTCGCCCCGCCCCTCGGTCCCCAGCGCCAGCGCCGCCAGCGGCGCCCCCAGCACCGGGATGGCCAGCACGAACGCCGAGCCGAGCACCCGCTCGCTGGGGGCCAGCGCCGCCAGCCCCAGCGGCAGCAGCGCCGCCAGGTGCAGCGCCCCCGCCGACAGCGCGGCCACCCGCGAGGCGTGCCCGAAGAGCAGCAGCACGGCGGTGAGATCGAACAAGGTCGCCGAGAGCCAGGGGACGATCGGCAGCCGCCGGCGGACCACGGCGACGTCGATGGCGGTGACGTCCCGGCCGGCCGCCGGAGACCTAGACATGCACCACCGATCCGCTGGGGCGCTCGCTCCGCTCGGCCACCCGGCGCGCGCGGGCCCGCCCGAACGCCGTCGCCAGCCACTCGGCGACCACGGTCAGGTCGCGCACCGCCGCCGCCCCCACCCGGGCCACCCCGCGCACCGTCAGCACGCCGACCGTCGCGTCGCCGACCAGGATCGGCGCCGCCAGATCGCTGTCGTTCGGGCCCGCCCCCGGCAGATCGATGGCCCGCACCGCCTCCCCGGTCTTGAGCGCCTCCGCCACCGTGGCGTCGGCCTCGCCCGGCGTCCCCAGCGCCTCCCAGACGCCGGCGGTCGCCACCACCGCCAGCGCGCCGTCGGCGGCCCGCGTCTCCACCGCGGCGGCGCGGGCGCCGAGCCGCGCCACCACCAGCGCCAGCGCCGCCTCCGACGCCGCGTTCACGTCCCCGCCGTCGATCCGGCGCGCCACGTCGCGCAGGAAAGTGAGCGCCAGATCGAGCCTGTCGTTGCGCGAGCGGAGCGCCAGCGCCGCCCGGCGCAGCTCCGCCAGCGAGGCGGCGTCGTGATCGGCGCGGGTGGTGAGGCCGCGGCACCGCTCCTCGAGCTCCAGCACGCGGCGCTCGTGCACCGAGGCGATCCAGCCGACCACGATGGCCGCCGCCAGCGCCCCCAGCTCGGACGGCGTGGCGAGGACGGCCAGCGCCTGGGTCGAGGCCGCGCGCCAGGGCGCGGCCAGCAGCGCCAGCGCCCCCCAGGCGACCGGGACCGACGCCACCAGCCCGCGCGCGCCGTAGCGGGCCGCCAGCGCCAGCACCACCAGCCAGACCGGGTGCGGGCGCAGCGTCCCCCAGCCGAGGTGAGGCCCGGGGGCCGCCACCGCGACGCCCCCCAGGACGAGCGCCGTGGCGACGCCCGCTTCCGCCAACAGCCGACGATTAGAGATCTGCATGAAAGGCGACCCATCCGATCTGGAGTGTGCCGGGTATCCCGGTGGTGCTCTGGTGGATCCAGTCGTAGTTGATCGTCAGCCGCGTCGACCACGACGCGGCGACGACGATCGTGCCGCCCGCCTGCCCGATCACCTCGTCCTGCTGGTTGTCGTAGCCGGCGCCGCCGCGCAGCTCGACGCCCGCGCGCCCGGCGGCGAACGCCTTGCGCAGGATGAGGGTCCCGCTGTCGATCGAGTCGCGCGGGAAGAGCGAGATGCGGAAGTTCGGGGAGAGGTCGGCGAAGTTCTCGTAGTGCCGGTAGGCGATCACGCCGGCGTCGTTGAGCGGCCGCCCGCGCACCATCCGCTCGTCGAGCGACTCGCCGCGCACGATCTCCTTGGCGTCGCTCCAGAGGTTGAAGTCGATCCCCGCCCACAGGAGCAGCTGGTCGGCGGTGGGCGTCGCGTCGCCGGCCTCGAGGGGGCTCAGGCTGAGCCGCCGCGCCTGCGCGCCGCTGTCGACCAGCACCACGCGGCTCTGGGGGAACAGGTAAAGGTGGCCGGTGGCGCCGGTCATGGTCCCCCCCTCGTGGATGGTGACCGGGGCGTCGTTCCACTGCTCGTTGAGGTCGAGGTGGAGGTTCACCTGCATGATCTTCGAGACCGGCGCGTCGAGCTCGCCCTGGCCGCCGAAGCCGAACCCGTTGCGCGGGCCGTAGAGCTCGACGCCGGCCGCGTCGTCGCCGGTCGTCGAGGCGTAGCGCGCGTCGGCGCCCACCAGCAGCGAGGCGCCCGAGCGGCGGCCGAACATCGCGTAGCCGCCGAGGCCGGTGATCGAACCGGTCTCGCGCAGCACGTTGGGGCCGACCACCTGGTTGGCGTTCCAGTCGGTGGAGGCGTCGTGCCAGGCGAGGAGCCCCGCCTGGTGGTGGGCCCCGAACGGCAGCGCGGCGCCCGCCTGCGCCCGCCAGGCCCAGGCCTGCGGATCGGAGCGGAACGCCCCGCCCCCTTCCAGCTCCGGGGTGGTGCGGAGGTGCATCCGCTCGTACGAGGTGCGCACCGTGTTGTCGGCGCCGTCGCCGTCGGCCAGCGCGGCGTGGTACTCGTCGCTGGCGGCGCGGAAGTTGTTGGCCCGCTCGAGCGCCCGCGCGTAGTCCTTCTCGTTGGCGGCGGTCGGCTGGTCGGCGACCAGGCT
>DASZVW010000395.1:0-3135 GCA_035546895.1 Polyangia bacterium | reverse complement strand
CGAGGCGCTGGCCGCCGCGGTGCTCGAGGGGTGGCGGGCCGAGTGCTCGCGGCTCGGCTCCGACGACCTCGTGCTGCTGGGCGACGTCGCCCGCCTGGCCGGCGATCTCGATCGCGCCGAGGAGGCCTACCGCTCGGCGCGCCGCCGGTTCCCGCAGGCGGACCGCCCGATCTTCTCGCTGGGCCTCATCGCCTTCGAGGGGCGGCACAACTACAGGCTGGCGGGCGATCTGTTCGCCACCTACCTGCGCGCCTTCCCGCGCGGGCCGCTGGCGCGCGAGGCGGCCGGGCGGTTGATCGAGTCGCGGCTCAAGGCCGGTGACGACGCGCAGGCCCGGCAGGCCGCCGCCGCCTACCTGCACGACTTCCCCGGCGGTCCGCACGCCGCCTTGGCCAAGCGCACGGTCGGTCCGTGATCCGCGGCGGCGGCGCCGCCGCCGTGGCGATCGCGCTCCTCGTGTGGGCGGGCGCGGCGCGCGCCGCCTTCGACGTCCCCGGCGTGGCGCCCGGACCGCTGCGGGTCGCCCTCCTGTTGCGGGTGCCCGACGATCTCCTGGGCGGCCGCCTGCAGGCCGAGCTCGGCACCATCGGGCTCGAGGTCTCGCGCGCCGTCCTCTCGCCCGACGCGCCGATCGAGGCGCAGGTGCACGCGGCGCTGGCCGGCGGGGCGCGCGCGGTCATCGTCGCCGACGGCCACCGCACCGAGGTCTGGATCGCGGAGGCCGGCTCCGATCGCGTCGGGCTCCGGCAGGAGCTGGAGGTGGATGAGACCTCGGGGCAGCAGGCGGTGCTGGCGACCCGCACGGTCGAGTTCCTGCGGATCAGCCTGGGCCTGATCGCGGCGCCGCCGGAGCCGCTCCCCCGCCCCCCCGCGACGGTCAGGGCGGCGCCCCCCGCGCCGGCCGCGCCCGGTCGCTGGGCGACCGTCGACCTGACGGCGGGCGCGCTGGTGGCCGGCGGCGGCGGCGGGACCACGGCGATGGGCGGGCTCGCCCTGCGCGCCCAGCTCGCCGGCATGATCGGCGGCGAGCTCTGCGTCTATGCGCCGCTGTCGCAGGCCCTGCTGACCGAATCGGTGGCCGGCGCCCAGCTCCAGTCCCGGACCTCGGTCTGGATGGCGGGCGGCGGCGTCCTCCTCGCCCCGCGCCCGGACCGGCGGCTCTCGGTGGAGATCGGCGTCGGCGCCCTGGCGACCGTCATCCAGACCAGCGGCGTCGCCAACCCGTCCGCCGCGACGTACCCGGCCAACACCGACGTGCAGGTGCGGGCGGCGTTTTACGGGCGCGGCGCGGCGCGCCTCCGGCTGGTGCCGCACCTGTCGCTGCGGATCGACGTCATCGGCGGCGCGGTGGTGAGCCCGCCCCACTTCGTCATCGGCCAGAGCGACGTGGCGGTCTGGGGACCGGCCTTCGCCGCCGGGCTGGGCGGCGCCGAGCTGCGCTTCTAGCGCCGCGGTTCTGACGCGCGGGCGGGCTGAGCCGCCCGGCCCCGACGGGAACACTGATCCCGCGTCATGTGGGTCGTACGGTTCCTCGTTCGCGCGGCGGTCGTGCTGGCGGTCTGCCATGGGATGGCGTCGGCCTCGCCGCGGCGGCTCGCGCAGGCGCCCGACCCGGCGGCCAAGATCACGCAGCTGAACCGCGACGCGCTGGCGGCGATCGACAAGCGCGAGTTCGAGACGGCGCGCGAGATCTTGAAGAAGGCGCTCGATCTCTGCGAGGCGTCGGGGATGGCCCAGCACCCGATCGCGGCGCGCACGCACGTCCACATGGGGGTGGTGATCATCGAGGGGTTCAAGAACCGCGAGCTCGGCGAGAAGCAGTTCGCCGAGGCGCTGGCGATCGAGCCGACCATCGCCATGACGCCGGCGCTGTCGAACCCGGAGATCGACGACGCGTTCGCCGAGGCCAAGGGACACGCCGCGGGCGGCGGCGCCCCGTCCGGCGGCGGCGAGACGCCGGCCCCGCCCCCGGCGCCGGCCGAGAGCGCCCCGGCGGCGCGGCCGGCCGCCTCGTCGGGCGGGTTCACCTACCACACCGTCAGCGAGGTCAAGCAGGGGCACGCCATCCGGGTGACGGTCAACGTCGACGAGAACCTGAAGTTCCACAAGGTGGTGCTCGCCTACCGCCCGCAGGGCTCCTCGGACTTCCTGGGGCGCGAGATGGATCCGGTCGGCGGCGGCGCCTACAGCGCGGAGATCCCCGACCGCGCCACCACCGGCTCGTCGGTCGCCTACTACATCGAGGCGCAGGACGACGACGGGCAGCCGGTCGCCAACCGCGGCACCGAGGAGCGGCCGCTGGTCATCCAGCTCGGCGGCGAGCCGGAGGCGCCCGCGCGCGCGCGGCCCGCGGCGGCCAAGCGGGACGACGGCGGCGACGACACCACCACCGTCCGCGAGGAGGGCGAGACCGAGGACGAGGGGCACACCTGGTACGCCAGCGTCCTCGTCGGCAGCGGCGTCGGCTACGCCTCGGGCAACGGCGAGACCAACGCCAACCTCCCGGTCTCGGGCGCCTTCGCCGCCACCTCGCTCGGCCACCTCGCGCCCGAGGTCGGCTACTGGGTGTCGCCCAACCTCCTGCTCTCCGGGCAGGGGCGCATCCAGGTGGTGAGCGGGCCGACGGAGGTGATCGATCCGATGACCGGCAAGGTCTACCAGCCGGCCGACCTGGCGCTGGCGCTGTTCGCCAAGGCCTCCTGGTTCTTCGGCGCCGACGACCTGCGCCCGTTCCTCTCGGGCGGGCTCGGCGGCGGGCAGATCCGCCACGTCGTCACCTTCGGCTCGTACAAGGACTGCGGCGCCGGCCGCAACCAGACCTGCGTCGACTCGGTGGTCGCCGGGCCGGCGCTGGCCGAGGTGGGGGGCGGGCTGCTCTACAAGCTGGGCGCCAACTTCGGCCTGCTGGCCGGGACCAACCTGGAGGTGGCGGCGCCCAAGTTCACCTTCAACATCGATCTCAACGCCGGCGTGGCGGCGAGCTTCTAGCGCGATGACTCGCCCCTTCGATCTCGGTGGCGGCGCGCGAGCGCTGCTGGTGCTGGCGCTGGCGGCGCTGGCCGGCTGCCTCACCCCCGAGGGGTACTACCGCCCCGACGGCGGCGGCGGGCCGGCGCAGGGCGGCTCCGCCGGCCC
>DASZVW010000394.1:0-3827 GCA_035546895.1 Polyangia bacterium | reverse complement strand
AACCGGCTGGTCACCTACCGGACGCCGCTGCTCGCCTACTCCAGCGTGGCCTCGGAGTACGCCAGCGCGATGAACGACGGCCGCAGCGACGCCCACACCGCCCGCGTGCTGCTGGTGGCCGCCGCCGGGACCGGCGTGGTGGCGGCGGTCTTCTTCGTGCTCGACGCCTTTCGCGGCGCGCCCGAGCCGGCCCCCCCCGCGCAGCCGGCGGTGACGGTGTCGCTGGCGCCGGACGGGCGCGGGCTCGGCGCCGCAGGAGCTTGGTCATGGCGCTTCTGAGCGCGCGCGGCGGGGCGCATCCTGGATCCCGGCGCCGGCGCGCCGGCGTGCTGGCGCTCGGGCTGGCGCTGGTCGTGCTTGCCGCGGCCGGCCTCACCGCCTGCTTCAACCCCGACCAGCCCGGGTGCGCGTTCTCCTGCGCCTCCGACGGCCTCTGCCCCTCGGGCTACAGCTGCGGCAGCGATCGCGTCTGCCACCGGACCGACGGCCAGGGGAGCTGCCCCGTCCCCGCCGACGCCGCGGCCACGGACGCCTCCGGGCAATAGAACCGCGCCACCGCGCGCCGGCGCTTTTGCCGTGGAGCCGGCCCCCCTCCGCGTATAGACTCCCGCGCGGAACGACATGGGCCTTCTGAATCTGTTCTCCAAGGAGAAGACGCGCGAGCGGAACGCCAACCGCGCCATCAACAAGTACTCCCAGTCGCCCGACCGGCTGAAGGCGCTGCAGACGCTGCTGGCCGAGGGGTCGCCGGAGGCGCTCTACGCCGTGATGCGGCGCTTCGGGATGATGTACGACAAGACGATCGAGGACGAGCAGGAGAAGGACTACGTCTTCGAGAGCCTGGTCGAGAAGGGCGGCGTGGTGCTGGAGCCGCTCAAGAAGTACCTCTTGGCCGCGGACTCGGTCTCCTGGCCGCTGCGCGTGCTCGACAAGGTGGTGGCCACCAAGGACGAGGTCATCGCCGTGCTCGAGGAGGTGATGAAGCGCCACGAGCCCGGCTACGAGCGCGACCCCACCAAGAAGATCCAGCTGGTGACCCACCTGGGCGGGATCAAGAGTCCGCGGGTGCCGCCGCTGGTGATCCCTTACCTGGCCGACATGGACGCCGGCGTCCGCTACGCGGCGGCCGAGGCGCTGCTCAAGCAGGGGGACGAGGCGGCGGCCTCCGGGCCGCTGCTCGACCTCTTCGTGTCGGATCAGGAGGAGAGCCTGCGGCTGCGCATCCGCATCGCCGACGGGTTCGCCGAGCTCGGCTGGCCGCTGGGCGACAAGCGGGCGGAGGTCGAGAAGCGCCTCCCCGACGCCTTCACCATCGAAGGGCGCGGCAAGGACCCCGCGCGCATCAAGAAGAAACCGGAGAAGGCTTAGAGGATCGACGTGCCGAAACGCAACGACATCAAGACCGTCATGCTGATCGGGTCGGGCCCGATCGTGATCGGGCAGGCCTGCGAGTTCGACTACTCGGGGACCCAGGGGGTCAAGGCCCTCAAGGAAGAGGGCTACCGGGTGGTGCTGGTGAACTCCAACCCGGCGACGATCATGACCGACCCGGAGATCGCCGACCGCACCTACGTCGAGCCGCTGACCGTCGAGGTGCTCACCAGCGTCATCGAGCGCGAGCGCCCCGACGCCATCCTGCCGACGCTGGGCGGGCAGACCGCGCTCAACCTGGCGCTCGATCTGCACAAGGCCGGCGTGCTCGACGCCTACGGCGTGAAGCTGATCGGCGCCCAGGTGGAGGCGATCGAGAAGGCCGAGGACCGCGAGCTGTTCAAGAAGGCGATGGAGAAGATCGGCCTCGACGTGCCGCTCTCCGGCTACGCGCACAGCCTCGAGGAGGCGCGCACCATCCAGGCCCGCATGGCGGCCGAGACGGGCGTCGCCTACCCGGTGCTGCTGCGGCCGTCGTTCACGCTGGGCGGCTCGGGCGCGGCCATCGTCTGGAACGCCGAGGAGTTCGACACCAAGGTCGCCTGGGGCCTGCAGCAGAGCCCGCGCGGCGAGGTGCTGGTCGAGCAGTCGGTGCTCGGCTGGAAGGAATACGAGCTGGAGGTGATGCGCGACAAGAAGGACAACGCGGTCATCATCTGCTCGATCGAGAACTTCGACCCGATGGGTGTCCACACCGGCGACTCGATCACCATCGCGCCGGCCATGACCCTCACCGACAAGGAGTACCAGATCATGCGGGACGCGGCGCTGGCCGTGATCCGCGAGATCGGCGTGGAGACCGGCGGCTCCAACATCCAGTTCGCGGTCAACCCCGAGAACGGGCGGATGATCGTCATCGAGATGAACCCGCGCGTCTCGCGCTCGAGCGCGCTGGCCTCCAAGGCGACCGGCTTCCCCATCGCCAAGATCGCCACCAAGCTGGCCATCGGCTACACGCTCGACGAGGTCCCCAACGACATCACCCGCGAGACGCCCGCCTGCTTCGAGCCGACCATCGACTACGTGGTCACCAAGATCCCCCGCTTCGCGTTCGAGAAGTTCCCCGGCGCCGACGACGAGCTCGGCCCCCAGATGAAGTCGGTCGGCGAGGTGATGGCCATCGGCCGCACCTTCAAGGAGAGCTTCGGCAAGGCGATCCGCTCGATGGAGATCGGCCGCTGGGGGCTGCACCTCGACGGCGCGCCGGCGCTCGAGGAGCTCAAGCGGCGGATCGTGCGCTCCAACCCGGACCGGCTCTACCAGCTCGCCGAGGCGATGCGGCTGGGGCTCGGCGAGGCCGAGGCGCACCAGCTCACCAAGATCGACCCCTGGTTCCTGCGCAACCTGAAGCAGCTCACCGACGAGGACCGGGCCGTGGAGACGGCGGGCGCCGAGGAGGGCGCGGCGCTGCTCGAGGACGGCGCGGCGCTGGCCCGGCGCAAGCGGCTCGGCATGTCCGACCGGCGCCTCATGAAGCTGACCGGCGCCTCCGAGGAGCAGGTCCGCCAGGCGCGCCTCAAGCACGGCGTCCGCCCGGTGTTCAAGCGGGTCGACACCTGCGCCGCCGAGTTCGAGGCCCAGACCCCCTACCTCTATTCGACCTACGAGGTCGGCTTCGAGGAGAACGTCGGCGGCGCCCCGACCACCGAGAATGAAGGCCGCCCGACGGCGAAGAAGAAGATCATCATCCTGGGCGGCGGCCCCAACCGGATCGGCCAGGGGATCGAGTTCGACTACTGCTGCGTCCACGCCGTGCAGGCGCTGCGCGAGGACGGGTTCGAGACCATCATGGTCAACTGCAACCCGGAGACGGTCTCCACCGACTACGACACCTCCGACCGGCTCTACTTCGAGCCGCTCACGCGAGAAGACGTCCTGGAGATCGTCGACGCCGAGCAGCCGGAGGGGGTGATCGTCCAGTTCGGCGGCCAGACGCCGCTGCGGCTGGCGGTGCCGCTCATGAACGCCGGCGTGAAGCTGCTCGGCACCAGCGCCGAGGCGATCGACCGCGCCGAGGACCGCCAGCGCTTCGGCGACCTCATCCGCAAGCTCGACCTGCGCGCCCCCGCCTGGGGGACCGCCAAGGGGCTGGCCGAGGCGTACGAGATCGCCCGCCGCATCGGCTACCCGGTGATGGTGCGGCCGTCGTACGTGCTGGGCGGCCGGGCGATGGAGATCGTCCACGACGAGTCGGGGCTGGAGCGGTTCGTGCTGGCGGCCATGGAGGCCTCGCGCCGCGAGAGCCTGTCGTCGCGCGCCGGCGAGGAGGACGCGCCGATCCTGATCGACCAGTTCCTGCCCGACGCCATCGAGGTCGACGTCGACGTGGTCGCCGACGGGACGGACGTGGTGGTCGGCGGCGTCATGGAGCACATCGAGGAGGCCGGCATCCACTC
>DASZVW010000393.1:0-4543 GCA_035546895.1 Polyangia bacterium | reverse complement strand
GGGCGTCACCATGGCCGAGTACTACCGCGACAGCGGGCGCCACGCGCTCATCGTCTACGACGATCTGTCCAAGCAGGCGGTGGCCTACCGGCAGCTCTCGCTGCTGCTGCGCCGCCCGCCGGGGCGCGAGGCCTACCCGGGCGACGTCTTCTACCTCCACTCGCGCCTGCTCGAGCGGGCCGCCAAGCTGTCGGACAAGGAGGGGGCCGGGTCGCTGACCGCGCTGCCGATCATCGAGACCCAGGCCGGCGACGTCTCGGCCTACATCCCCACCAACGTCATCTCCATCACCGACGGGCAGATCTTCCTGGAGAGCGATCTCTTCTACTCGGGCCAGCGCCCGGCGGTGAACGCCGGCATCTCGGTCTCGCGCGTCGGCGGCGCCGCCCAGATCGCGGCAATGAAAAAAGTGGCCGGCAAGCTGCGGCTCGAGCTGGCGCAGTACCGCGAGCTGGCGGCCTTCGCGCAGTTCGGCTCCGACCTCGACAAGGCGACGCAGCAGCAGCTGGCGCGCGGGGCCCGCATGACCGAGCTGCTCAAGCAGGGGCAGTACCAGCCGCTGCCGGTGGAGAACCAGGTCCTCATCCTGTTCGCCGTCACCAGCGGCTTCGCCGACAACCTGCCGATCGATTCGCTGGGGCGCTACGAGCGCGAGCTCTACGCCTTCGTGGGCGCGCGCCACAAGGACCTCTGGGACGAGCTCAAGGCCAAGGGGAACGACGGCAAGGCCTGGGACGCGCTGCAGACCCGCATGAAGGCGGCGCTCACCGAGTTCGGCCGCGAGTTCTCGCCGGAGGCGCCGGCCGCCTAGCCCGCGCCCACCGCCATGCCCTCCCTCAAGAACATTCGCACGCAGATCGCGTCCAAGAAGTCGACGCAGAAGATCACGCGCGCCATGAAGCTGGTGGCGGCGTCGCGGCTGCGGCGCGCGCAGGACGCGATCGTCGCCGCGCGCCCCTATGCCAACGCGCTGGCCGAGGCGCTGGCCGAGGTGGCGCTGCGCGCCGGCTCGGAGTCGCACCCGCTGCTCGAGCGGCGCACCCCCGAGCGGATCACGCTGGTGCTGCTCACCTCCGACCGCGGGCTGGCGGGCGGGTTCAACGCCAACATCTTCCGGGTGGCGCAGAAGTTCATCGCCGAGCGCAAGGCGGCCTCGCCGCCGGCGCGCGAGATCGTGCTGGAGATCGTGGGGAAGAAGGGGCGCGACTACTACCGCCGCCGCCGCCAGTCGGTGACGCGCGAGACGCCGGCCCCCACCGCGGAGACCGCCTCGCAGATCGCGGGCGAGATGGCCCAGATCGTCTCGCACGAGTACCGCGACGCTCGGACCGACGCTGTTTTTCTGGTTTACAACGAGTTCAAGTCGGCGGTGCAGCAGCGGGTGGTGGTCGAGCCGCTGCTCCCCATCAGCACCGAGCCGGCGGGCGCGGCGCAGAGCGCCGCCGGCGGCACGCTCGACTTCCTCTACGAGCCGTCGAAGGAGAAGCTGCTCGACGCGCTGCTGCCGCTCTACCTGGAGTCGCAGATCTACCGCGCGCTCCTGGAGTCGATCGCCTCCGAGCTGGGCGCGCGCATGACCGCGATGGACAGCGCGACCAACAACGCAAAAGAGATGATCGCCAACCTCACGCTTCAGTACAACCGCGCCCGCCAGGCCGCCATCACCAAGGAGCTGATGGAGATCGTGAGCGGCGCGGAGGCCCTGAAGGGGTAACGAGAAGGATAAGGACAAGGACATCATGAGCGTTCAAGCGAGCACCCAGGGTAAGGTCATCCAGGTCATCGGCCCGGTCGTCGACGTCGAGTTCGCGGGCGGCGAGCTGCCGGAGATCAACACGGCGCTCAAGATCTCGAACCCGTCCATCAGCGACAAGGCGGGGAACCTGGTGGTCGAGGTGGCGCAGCACCTCGGCGAGCACCACGTCCGCTGCATCGCCATGGACACCACCGACGGGCTGGTGCGCGGGATGCCGGTGCAGAACACCGGCGCCCCCATCCAGGTGCCGGTCGGCCGCGAGGTGCTGGGCCGGATCATGAACGTGGTCGGCGAGCCGGTCGACGAGCGCGGCCCCATCAACGCGGGGAAGAAGCTCCCCATCCACCGCTCGGCGCCCAAGTTCGTCGACCAGTCGGTGCGGGTCGAGATGTTCGAGACCGGCATCAAGGTCATCGATCTGCTGGCCCCCTACCGCCGCGGCGGCAAGATCGGCCTCTTCGGCGGCGCCGGCGTCGGCAAGACCGTCACCATGCTCGAGCTCATCAACAACGTCGCCAAGAAGCACGGCGGCTTCTCGGTGTTCGGCGGCGTCGGCGAGCGGACCCGCGAGGGGCGCGACCTCTACAACGAGATGTCGGAGTCGAAGCTCTCCGACGGCTCGTCGGTCCTCTCCAAGACCGCGCTCATCTACGGTCAGATGAACGAGCCGCCGGGCGCCCGCGCCCGCGTGGCGCTCTCGGCGCTCACCGCGGCCGAGTTCTTCCGCGACGAGGAAGGGCAGGACGTGCTCCTCTTCATCGACAACATCTTCCGCTTCACCCAGGCGGGCTCCGAGGTCTCGGCGCTCCTCGGCCGCATCCCCAGCGCCGTCGGTTACCAGCCGACGCTGGCCACGGACATGGGCGAGCTGCAGGAGCGGATCACCTCCACCAGCAAGGGATCGATCACCTCCGTGCAGGCGATCTACGTCCCCGCCGACGACCTCACCGATCCGGCACCGGCCACCGCGTTCGCCCACCTCGACGCCACCACCGTCCTCTCGCGCGGTATCTCCGAGCTGGGCATCTACCCCGCCGTCGATCCGCTCGACTCGACCTCCACGATTCTCTCGCCCGAGGTCGTCGGGGCCGAGCACTACGCGGTCGCCCGCCAGGTGCAGAAGATCCTGCAGAAGTACAAGGAGCTGGTCGACATCATCGCCATCCTGGGGATGGACGAGCTCTCCGAGGACGACAAGCTGACGGTCGCCCGCGCGCGCAAGATCCAGAAGTTCCTCTCGCAGCCGTTCTTCGTGGCCGAGACCTTCACCGGCACGCCCGGCAAGTACGTCGAGATCAAGGACACCGTGCGCAGCTTCAAGGAGATCATCGACGGCAAGTGCGACGACCTCCCCGAGCAGGCGTTCTACATGCAGGGCGGGATCGAGGACGTCCGCGCCCGCGCCGAGCAGATGAAGAAGGAAGCTGGAAACTAACTTCAGGACCTGGACGCGATGAAGCTGTCACTCACCACCCCCAAGGGCGCCCTCGTCGACACCGACGTCGAGGAGGTCACGGCGCCGGGCGAGATCGGCGAGCTGGGCGTGCTGCCCGGCCACGTCCCGCTCATGACGGCGCTGCGCCCCGGCGTGCTCTCCTACAAGTCGAAGGAGCACGACGGCGTGGTGGCCGTCGGGCAGGGGTTCCTGCAGGTGGCGCCGCAGGCCCGCGCCGACGCCCCCGGCCGCGACCGGGTGCTGGTCCTGGTCGACCAGGCGCTGGCCGCGGCCGACGTCGACCGCGACCTCGCCGGCCGCGACCTCGCCGAGGCCGAGAAGGCCCTGGCCGCCTGGAAGGGCGAGCTCGACGGCGCCTACCACGCCCTGGTCCTCCGCCGCGGCTGGGCCCAGGCCCGCCTCGACGCCGCCGCCCGCATCACCCCGCACTGAGCGCGCGCTCGCGCGGTCAGGCGCAGGCGAGCGCGTCGACGAGGGGGAGGTCGGGCGAGAGCGGGTTCACCAGGAGCTCGCGCGATTTGGGATCGACCAGGAGGTCGAGCTCTTCGAGCGGGACCTGCCCGATGAGCGCCGTGTTGCCGGCCCCTTCGACCAGCGCCGTGCAGACCGTCTTGCGGCCCAGGATCTCGATCTCGACGTTGCCGACCCAGGGGCGCTCGGCGACCTCGCCGTTGGCGTAGCGGACCTTCCGGGTCCCCTGCGGTTGCAGGCCCAGGGCCGCCACCACGTCGGCCGGAAGCACGAGCATCGTCGCCCCCGTGTCGACCAGGGCGGTGATCGCCACCGCCCGAATCGCCTCTTCCGCCAGGCCGCCCTCGGCGGCGCGTGTGACGTCGATTGAATTTCGAAGCCTGATCGGTTGCATGACCTTTCCCATCTGTGCCCGTCCTCCGACCGCCGTAGTCGGACGGGCACCCGCGGTTGTTTCGCGATCTTACCACCCCTCGGCGGAGCGGGCCCTCAGGCGACGATGAAGCGGATCGCGGCCTTGCCGTTGTCGAAGGCGAGGCGGAAGCGGATCTCCTTGTTGGCGTGCTTCTGCGAGAGCTGGTCGCGCTGCTGGCGGAGCGCGGCCACGAAGCGGTCGGCGTCGAGGTTGTCGATCGGCTCGCGGCAGGTGCGGCGCATCTTGATGAACTCGACGTAGAGCGCGCGGTACTCGCGGCCGATCGCGTCCTCGTTGACCGGCGTCCCCATCGAGGGGCTGGTGGGACGCTCGGGGTTGCCGGCCACCTCGAACAGGTAGCTCGGCAGGGTCGCGGTGGGGCGCGGCGCCTCTTTGGGGGGCCGCGGCCGGGCCGGGAGGCTGGGCGGTGAGAGGGCGGGCTCCG
>DASZVW010000392.1:0-1570 GCA_035546895.1 Polyangia bacterium | reverse complement strand
CACCGGGCCCGGCCCGTCCTCGCCCAGGCTCACCTCGAGCGCCACGCCGTACGGCGCCAGCGATCCGCGGGTGGCCGCGCCGAACTCGCGCCACGCCTCCCCCGCGCCGAGCACCACCAGCTGGGTGCCGGCGGAAGCGATCCGGCGGATCGCCGTGCGGGCGGCGGCGCGCAGGTCGTCGAGCTCCGCGGCCGCCCCTCCGGCCACCTCCGGCACCAGCACCGGCGGGTGGGGGCAGAACGCGGCACCCGTGATCACCAGGCGAGGCTAGCGTCCGTGCCGCCGTCTGCCCGATCGTGTCTAATGCTCAGTTATGGCGTCTGACTGGGGACGGATCGACGACGACGGCACGGTGTACGTGCGGACCGCCGACGGCGAACGGGCGATCGGGTCCTGGCAGGCCGGTGACCGGGAGGCGGGGCTGGCGTTCTACGTGCGCCGGTTCGAGGACCTGGAGACCGAGGTGCAGCTGCTGGAGAAGCGGCTGGAGTCCGGCGCCGGCGACCCCGCGCACACCCGCGCGACGGCGTCCGCCCTGAAGGAGCAGATCGCGTCCGCGGCGGCCATCGGCGACCTGGCCTCGCTCGAACAGCGCCTGAACGCGCTGCTGGCCGCCGCCGACGAGAAGGCCGGCGAGGCGGCGGCCGCTCGCGAGCAGGCCCGCGCCGACGCGATCGCGGCCAAGGAGGCCCTGGTCGCCGAGGCCGAGAAGATCGCCGAGTCGGCGACGTCGTGGAAGGCCTCGGGCGACCGGCTGCGGGCCATCGTCGACGAGTGGCGGCAGATCAAGGGCATCGACCGGCGCACCGACGACGCGCTGTGGAAGCGGTTCGCCGCCGCCCGGGACGCGTTCAGCCGGCGGCGCGGCCAGCACTTCGCCCAGCTCGACGCCGAGCGGAGCACCGTCAAGCAGGTCAAGGAGCGGCTGATCGCCCGCGCCGAGGAGCTGTCGACCTCCACCGACTGGAAGGAGACGACGGCGGCCATGCGCGAGCTGATGACCGAGTGGAAGGCCGCCGGACGGGCCGGCCGGGACGTCGAGGACGCCCTGTGGGCCCGGTTCCGCGCCGCGCAGGACGCGTTCTTCGCCCGCCGGTCGGAGACCTTCGCCGAGCGGGACGCCGAGCAGCTCGGCAACCAGCGGGCCAAGGAGGCGATCATCGCCAAGGCGGCCGCGCTCGACGTCAGCGACCCGAAGGCGGCGCAGTCCGCGTTGCGCGAGCTGCAGGCTCAGTTCGACGAGATCGGGCACGTGCCGCGGGACGCGATGCGCCGGCTGGACGACCAGATGCGCGCGGCCGAGCAGCGCGTCCGGGACGCGGTGGACGCCGAATGGCGGCAGGGCAGCGCGGAGTCGAACCCGTTCCTCGCCGCGCTGCGCGAGCGCCTCGCCGAGGCGGAGGCGAAGCTGGAGCGGGCCCGCAAGTCCGGCGACGCCGCGCGGATCAAGAAGGCCGAGGACGAGGTGGCGCAGCGCCGGGCCCTGCTGCCCGAGTAAGTGCCGGCCGCCAGGTCAGGCCGGGCGGGGGCCGATGCTCAGCAGGGCCGGCCGGGGCGCCGCGTGCACGGG
>DASZVW010000391.1:0-2919 GCA_035546895.1 Polyangia bacterium | reverse complement strand
TGGATCGAGCGCCCGGTCGTTGAAGATCCTCCCGCCGTCGTAGCGGACGACCGGGTCGGCGTCGCCGTGCACCTCCAGCACCGAGATCGGCGAGGCGGGCGCGCAGGCTTCGTCGCGCGCGCGCCCGGCGCCGCCGATGCTGACCACCGCGGCCAGGCGATCGTCCATGAAGCAGGCCAGCCGGTGGGCCATGAAGCCGCCGTTGGAGAACCCGACCACGTAGACGCGCGCCGGATCGATCTCCGGCCGCTCGAGCCAGCGGGAGATGAGCGCCTCCAGCCGGGCCACGTCGTTGACCGCCTTGCCGTCGAAGTTGCAGCAGGCGCCGCCGGCGTTCCAGAACCGGCGCCCCTCGCGGTCGAGGTTGCCGTCGGGGGCCACCAGCACCATCCGTCCGCGCTCGGCCAGCGCGCGCAGCGCCGGCGCGGCGAGCGCCTCGCTGCCCGAGCCGCCCAGGCCGTGCAGGTAGACCAGCAGCGGGACCCGCTCGCCGGGCGCGCGGTCGGCGACCGGCAGGACGTGCACCTCGGGATCGGCGGCCCGGGCGGCGGTGCCGGCGGCCAGGCAGAGGGCGGCGGCGAGGAGGGCGCGGCGCATGCGGGGGAAGCCAGCATGGCACCTTTCTTGTTAGCCTGCGGAAATGAGCGGGACGCGCCTGCACCTCGTCGACGGCACCTACGAGCTCTACCGGGCGCACTTCGCGCCGCGGCCGGGACACCTCGATCCCTCGGGAGCCGACCGCAAGGCGACGGTGGGTCTGGTGGCCTCGCTGCTGGCGCTGCTGTCGGAGGCGGAGGAGGCGGTCACCCACCTGGCGGTGGCCTTCGACAACCCGATCCGCTCGTTCCGCAACGACCTGTTCCCCGACTACAAGAGCGACGAGGGGGTGCCGCCCGAGCTGCGCGCGCAGTTCGATCCCGTCGAGGAGGCGGTGCGCGCGCTGGGGGTCACCGTCTGGTCGATGCGCGCGCACGAGGCCGACGACGCGCTGGCCACCGGCGCCCGGCGGTGGGCGGGCGAGGTCGATCAGGTCCGCATCCTCTCGCCCGACAAGGACCTCGGGCAGTGCCTGCGCGGCGACCGCGTCGTGCAGGTCGACCGGCGCCAGAAGAAGGTGACCGACGAGGCGGCGTTCCGCGCCGCGCGCGGGTTCGCGCCGGACGGCGTCCCCGACTTCCTGGCGCTGACCGGCGACACCGCCGACGGGATCCCCGGGCTGCCGGGGTTCGGCGAGAAAGGGGCCGCGCTGCTGGTCGGCGCCTACGGCCACCTGGAGGCGATCCCCGACGACGCCGCCCGCTGGACCGTCAAGCCGCGCGGCGCCGCGCAGCTCGCCGCCACGCTGGCCGCGCGGCGCGAGGAGGCGCTGTTCTACCGGAAGCTGGCCACGCTGGTCGACGACGTGCCGCTCGCCGAGTCGCTCGACGACCTCCGCTTCCGCGGCGTCCCCCGCGGCCGCTTCGAGGCCTGGTGCGAGGCCGTCGGCACCACCACCCTCCGCGCGGCGCCCCGCCGCTGGGCCGAGGGATGAGCGCAGCCGGGGTACAATCGCGCGCGAAAGGAGCCGGCATGATCATCGGCGCGCACGCGATCGTCTACAGCAAGGACCCCGAGGCGGACCGCGCTTTCCTGCGGGAGGTGCTGCGCTTCCCGCACGTCGACGTCGGGGGCGGATGGCTCATCTTCGGGCTGCCGCCGGCGGAGGTGGCGGTCCATCCCGCCGAGGACGGCGGCCGGCACGAGCTCTACCTGATGTGCGACGACGTCGGCGCCCTCGTCGCCGAGATGGTCGCCCGCGGCGTCGCCTGCGCGCCGGTGACCGACCAGCGGTGGGGCCTGCTGACCGAGCTCGCGCTGCCCGGCGGCGGCAAGCTGGGCGTCTACGAGCCGCGCCACCCGCGGCCGCCCGCCACCGCCGCCGCGCCGGCGCCCCGGAAAGCGAAGCCCCGGGCGAAGAAGGCTGCGGCCAAGGCCAAGCCGAAGGCCCGGGCCACGGCGAAGGCCAAGGCGAAGCCGAAGCGCCGCCGTTAGTCCCGGACCGGCGCCGTCGAGGGCACGCGGTTCGGCATCAGCGAGGCGACGCCGTCGCCCAGCGTGACGTCGTTGCCCGAGCCCGAGAAGTCGACCGCGCGGCCGCCGTTGATGGCGTCGTCGAAGGTCCAGTAGGCGACCAATCCCGCCTGGGGGCCGGAGGGCGTGTGGGCCATGTCGGCGGCGATCTGGGCGGCGGTGCGGGTGACGGTCCAGACGCGGATCTCGTCGAGCTCCCCCTTGAACATGTTGCTGGCGCCGTCGAGCGTCCCCAGCCAGACCGTGGTCGGCGTGCGGTCGTCGGCCGGCACCGTCTCGGCGTCGACCATCGCGCCGTCGACGTAGAGGACGTGGGTGGTGCCGTCGTAGCTGTAGGCGACGTGGTGCCAGGCGCCGGCCGCCGGCAGGGTGGGGGCCTGGGCCAGCACGCGGTCGGCGTAGACGCGCCAGGCGGCGAGCGCGCCGTCGTGGATCCCGACCTCCACGCCGCTCGAGAGATCGGTGCGCAGGACCAGGAAGTCCTGCGTCCCGTCGGCCGCGTCGTAGTCGACCCACATCTCCAGCGTCTGCGGCCCGAGCGCGATGGGGAAGCCGGCGTCGCCCGCGGTCGCGTAGTCGCGCGTGCCGTCGAAGCTGAGCGCGTAGCCGGCCGGGCCGCCGTCGGCGATGGGCGGGATGTCGAAGGTCAGGCCGTCGCGCGGGGGCGGGCCGCCGTCGGTGCCCAGCGCCTGCGCGGGGCCGCAGGCCGGCAGCGCCAGCGCCAAGGCGAGCAGCAGCGCGCGCCGGACCATCCGCGCCCCGCTAGAGCGCGGGCCGCGCCAGGACCCGCTCGGCCGCCGCGCGGAAGCGCCCGTGCGGGTACGCCTTCAAGTAGCGCTGGGCGAAGCC
>DASZVW010000390.1:0-2229 GCA_035546895.1 Polyangia bacterium | reverse complement strand
TCGTGCCGAGGACGGATGAAACGAATCGCAGAGCTCCAGCTCCTGTGCGCGGCCGCCTTGCTGGCAGGAGGCTGCCGCGGCGGCTCCAGGCCGGCGCTCGCCCAGCTCGGCGAGGCGCGGCGCCTGGCGGACGACCTCCGCGTCGAGCTGGCCAAGACGTCGAACGCCTCCGATCGCGCGGTGATGGCCGACACCGACGAGGCGTCGACCGCCTTCGCCCGCGACGCCGACCAGGCGGCGGGCACGATCGCGCTCGACGCCGCCTCGCTGGCCGCGCGGCTGCAGGACCTCGGTTACGCGACCGAGACGCGGTCGCTCGAGGAGTTCCGCGATCGCTTCGCCGAGTTCCGACGGGTCGATCGCGAGGTGCTCGAGCTGGCGGTGCAGAACACCAACCTCAAGGCGCAGCGCCTCGCGTTCGGGCCGGTGCGGGAAGCGGCCGACCGGTTCCACGACGCACTCGCCGGCGCGGCGGCCGCGGCGGCGGCGAAGGATCGCTGCCGCGTCGACGGGCTGGAGGCGCGCGCGGAGCTGGCGGTGCGCGAGATCCAGATCCTGCAGGCGCCGCACATCGCCGAGGCGGAGGACGCCACGATGGCCAAGATAGAGAAGGAGATGGCGGTCCGTCAGACGGCGGCGCGCGCGGCGCTCGAGCTGCTCGGCAGGGGCGCCGGTCCTGCCGTGAACCGCCAGCTCGACGCGGCCCGCGCGGCGCTCGATCGCTTCGACGCGCTGTCGGCCGAGCTGGTCGCGCTCTCGCGCCGCAACAGCAACGTCCGCTCGCTCGCGCTGGCCCTCCGCCGCACGCCGGCGCTGGTGGCCGCCTGCGACGGAAGTCTGGCGCAGCTCCAGGACGCCCTCGGCAAGCGGGGGTTCAGCGGCACCCGCTAGCGGTGCACGCGCGCCGGCTTTCAATCTGCAAGCGCCTCCCCGACACGCAGTTGTGTTCTGCAAGGCGGAGACCGGCCCGGCGCCGGCCTTGCGGCCTGCCGGGGCGAGGCATGCACTTTGCGTTGTAACGAGGGCTTCGCATGCGTCAAACGGAGCCCTCGTCGTCGACCGATCAGCCGCCCCCGCCCGGAGACGGCGTCCCCCGCGAAACCTCGATCACCTCGGAGATCTCCGGGAGCTACGAGGCCGGCGACCGCTCGCTCGGCCTGCGCGTCAAGCGCGCGCTGTTCGGCAACCCGCGCGACCTCCGCGACTCGCGCGTCTTCCACCACATCTCGCTGATCCCGTTCCTGGCCTGGGTCGGCCTGGGCGCCGACGGGCTCTCCTCCTCGGCGTACGGCCCCGAGGAGGCGTTCAAGAACCTGCAGTCGCACACCTACCTGGCGGTCGCGCTGGCGGCGGTCATGGGGCTCACCGTCTTCATCATCTCGGCGGCCTACCGCGGGATCATCGAGGAGTTCCCCCACGGCGGCGGCGGCTACGTCGTCGCCACCAAGCTGCTCGGAAAGGCGGCCGGCGTCACCTCCGGCTCGGCGCTGCTGGTCGACTACATCCTGACCATCACCGTCTCCATCGCCGCCGCCGGCGACGCCATCTTCAGCTTCCTGCCGCCCGGGTGGACCGGGATGAAGATGCCGCTCGAGATCCTCTTCATCCTCGGCCTCACCACGCTCAACCTGCGCGGCGCCAAGGAGTCGGCCATCGCGCTGGCGCCGGTGTTCATCCTCTTCTGCGTGACCCACCTGGCGCTCATCGTGGGGGGCGTCGCCGCCCACGTCCCCGAGCTGCCGGCCACCGCGCGCGCGGTGGGGACCGGCTTTCACGCCGGCCTCGGCACGCTGGGCCTGGGCGGGATGCTGCTGCTGTTCGTGCACGCCTACTCGCTGGGCGGCGGGACCTACACCGGGATCGAGGCGGTCTCCAACGGGCTGCCGATCATGCGCGAGCCGCGCGTGCAGACCGCCAAGCGGACCATGGTCTACATGGCCACCTCGCTGGCCTTCACCGCCTCGGGGCTGCTGGTCTGCTACCTGCTCTGGCACGTCACGCCCGTCGAGGGGAAGACGATGAACGCCGTGCTGGCCGAGCGCCTCACCGCGCGCGTGCCGCTCGGCGGCGTGCTGGTGGTGATCACCATGCTCTCCGAGGGGATCCTGCTGGTGGTGGCCGCGCAGGCCGGCTTCATCGACGGGCCGCGCGTGCTGGCCAACATGGCGGTCGACTCCTGGGTGCCGCGCCGGTTCGCCGCCCTCTCCGACCGCCTCACCACCCACAACG
>DASZVW010000389.1:0-6775 GCA_035546895.1 Polyangia bacterium | reverse complement strand
CGGCCGCCGCTGCCGGCGCGACCCGGTTGGCCGGCGACGTCGGGGCCCGCGCTCCGAGCGCCGGCGCCGTGGTCACCGCCCAGCCGCGCTACCGCACCAAACCGAAGCCCGAGTACCCGCTCCCCAGCCTGCGCCGCCGCGAGGAGGGGACCGTCGTCCTCGAGGTGGTGGTGGGCCCCGACGGGCTCCCGCGCGGGATCTCCCTCCGGCGCAGCAGCGGGCATCCGCTGCTCGATCGCGCGGCGATGGAGGTCGTCCGCCGGTGGACGTTCGAGCCGGGGCGCGCGGCGGGGGTCCCCGTGACCAGCGCCGCCGTCGTCCCGGTCCGCTTCTCGCTCTCCGACGGGCCGTGAGCTACTCGCGGAGCTGCTCCGACAGGTAGCGCTCGCGGCCGATGTCCTCGAGCTGCTTGAGCTGCGCCTCGAGGTAGTCGATCGACTCCTCCTCGTCCTCCAGCAGATCTTCCAGCAGCTCGCGCGTCCCGGCGTCCTGCTTGGCCAGGCAGAGGGCGATCGCCTCGTTGAGCCGCGCCACCGCCTCGCGCTCCAGCGTCAGGTCAAGCTTGTGCATCTCGACCGGCTCCTCGCCCACCCGCACCGGCGAGAGCCGCTGCATGTTGGGGACGCCGTCCAGGTAGAGGATGCGCGCGATGACCCGGTCGGCGTGCTTCATCTCCTCGATCGACTCCTCGCGCTTCTTCTTCGACAGCCGCCCGTAGTGCCAGTTCTCCAGCATCTTGTGGTGGATGAAGTACTGATTGATGGCGGTCAGCTCGCTGGTCAGGATGTCGTTGAGCGCGGTCAGGATCTCCTGGTCTCCCTGCATGTCCTCTCCTGTCCCTCCTGGGGGCGTGGCGGCGGCGATTATCGGCGCAACCCCTCCCGGTTTCTCGTATTTCGGCGCCGGGCGCGCCGCGGGCGCCGAATCTAGTTGATTTTGAGAATTACTTTCAATATCCTTTGGCTCACGTCAGCGGAGGTCCTCGTGCTCGTCTGCCACTGCCACCGAATCTGTGACCGAACCATTCGCGCGTCCATCTGCGAGGGGGCGCGGTCGATCGAGGAGGTCGGGGCGGCGTGCCGGGCGGGGACCGGGTGCGGCGGCTGCCGCCCCACCATCGCGGGCCTGCTGGCCGAGCGGCCGCGCGAGGAGCTTCCGCGCCGGTCGCTGATCGTGCTCGAGCCGGCCGCGCTGCCGCTGGCGAGCTGAGCGGAGCCGACGATGCGGGCCCTCCTCGGCCGGACGGTCTTCCTGCGCGCGCGGCTCTCGTCGAGCTTGGCGTCGATCGCGGCGCTCGCCGCGTGCGCCGCCGGCTGCGGCGATTCGAGCGCGCCGCCGGCCGCCGTCGACCCCTCGTCGAGCCTGGCGAACCTGTTCGACGTGCCTGTGAGCGGCGTCTCCGCCGACTGGCGCGCGAGGTTCAACGACGGCGACGCGCTGTTCACGATCGTCCTCCGCGACGCCGACGGCCTCGGCCCGCTCTACACGCGCCAGGCCTGCGGCGACTGCCACAACGACGAGGACGGCCTGCGCGGGCCCGGCTTCGCGCAGAAGATGTCGGTGGTGGAGGCCGACGGGCTGACACCGTCGCCCGACCAGTCGGAGCTCCCCTGGGGGCCGACCGTCCACCCGTTCGTCACCGCCGGCGCCACCACGCCGATCGTGCCGCCCGCCGACCCCGACGTGCGGGTGACGAACCGGATCGGCCCCTCGGTGCTCGGGCGCGGCTACCTGGAGGCGGTCGAGGACAGCGAGATCCAGCGGGTGGCCGCCGCCGAGGCCGCCCGCACCGACGGCATCCACGGGATCGTCAACAGCTACAGCTACGCCTCGCAGCCGAACCCCGACCCGACCTTCAACGCCCATCAGCCGGGCGACACGGTGATCGGCCGCTTCGGCCTCAAGGCGCGCATCGGCACCCTCGACGAGTTCGTGGCCGACGCGCTCCAGAACGACATGGGGATCACCAGCCCCCTGCGCCCGACGGAGTTCGCCAACCCGGACGGGCTCACCGACGACGAGAAGCCGGGGATCGACGCCAGCGCCGACGACGTCAACCTGCGCGCCGACTACGTCCGCGCCATCGCCATCCCCTGGCGCGCCGCGCCCGATCCGGCCGCGCAGGCGCTCTTCGATCAGGTCCTCTGCAGCGCCTGCCACGTCCCCACGCTGCACACGCAGCCCGACTACCCGATCGCCGCCCTGGCCGGCGTCGACGCCCCCCTCTACACCGATCTCCTGCTGCACGACATGGGCGACGGCCTCTCCGACAGCCTCGACGACGGCGAGGGGGTGGCGACGGCGCGGACCTGGCGGACGGCGCCGCTCATCGGGCTCCGCTTCTCGCGCGAGTTCCTGCACGACGGGCGGGCGACGACGTTGACCGACGCCGTCCTCGATCACGACGGCAACGGCTCCGAGGCGCACGGCTCGGTGCAGATGTTCAGGGCTCTCACGGCCGACCAGCAGGCGGCGCTGCTGGACTTCGTCGGCTCGCTCTAGGCGCCGCTTCACCTCGACTTCACTTCGACTTCACTTCGACTTCACTTCGACACAAGGAAATCCACATGCGTTCACTTCGCTGGCTCCTCCTCTCGGCCGCGCTGGCGCTGCCGGGGCTCGCCTGCTCCTCCTCCTCGCCCTCCGACCAGCAGTACCAGTCGGCGGTCGTCGACGGGATGCGCACCTCGTTCATCACCGACCTCGGCAACCTGGTCACCTACTCGCAGATGCTGCAGGCGGCGGCGCCCACGCCGGCGGACCGCGGCTGGGACGCCGCCCAGGACGCCGCCGCCCTCACCGCCATGGAGGCCGCCTGGACGGGGTGCCGCGAGGCCTACGAGCACATCGAGGGGGCGACGGCCCCGATCTTCCCGGACATCGACGCCAGCATCGACTCGCGCTACGACGACTTCCTGGCCGCGCTCCCCGCCGGCGATTCGTACCTGTTCGACGACCAGGGGGTGACCGGCATGCACGCCGTCGAGCGGATCCTCTATTCCAACGTGGAGCCGCAGCGGGTGATCGCCTACGAGTCGACGCTGCCCGGGTACGCGGCGGCGGCCTTCCCGGCGACGGCGCAGGAGGCCGGCGACTTCAAGACGCTGCTGGTGCAGAAGCAGATCGCCGACGCGGAGACGCTGCAGAGCGGGTGGGAGCAGGCCAGGACCTACGACCTCGGCGCCGCCTTCCAGGGACTCGTCTCGCTCATGAACGAGCAGCAGGAGAAGGTCGACAAGGCCTCCACCAACCAGGAGGAGTCGCGCTACTCGCAGACGACGATGACCGACATCCGCAACAACCTGGTGGGGACCCAGCGGGTCTACGCCCTGTTCCAGCCCTGGATCCAGTCGAAGGCGGCCGCCACGCTCGACGGCGGCGGGACCACCGAGACCGGAAAAGACATCGACGCCGCGATCCAGGCGGGGTTCGCCAAGCTGCAGGCCCTCTACGACGCCGTGAGCGGCGACGCCATCCCGCAGCCGCCCGACGACTGGAGCAGCGAGAACCCGACCGCCGCCGACCAGCAGACGCCGTTCGGCCTGCTCTACGAGGGGGTGCACCAGGCGGTCGATCCCAACCAAGCCGGCTCGGTGGTGGCCGAGATGAACGAGGCCGCCGTGCTGCTCGGGTTCCCGCAGTTCGTCGCGGAGTGATGGGCGTGGCAGGGACGGCCGGAACGTCGGCGCGGGTCGTCGCGCGCGCCGCGCTGGGCGCGGGGCTGGCGCTCGCCCTGGCGGGGACGGCCGGCTGCTCGGTCGCGCCGGCCGCTGGCACCGACGGCGGGATCTTTATCGCCTTCGCCGCCGACTTCGATGGCTTCCACGGCTGGCCGTCGGCGCCGGCGGTGCCGTCGCCCAGCCTGCCGCCGGTCGACGCGGGTGGCGTCGCGCCCGACGGCGGCGCCGCGGACGGCGGCGTCCACCCGCCCCCCGAGACCGAATACTGGAAGCTCCCTTCGACGCCCACCGGCGGCGTGTTCCCGCTCCGCACCATCATCGTCAAGGAGACCGAGGAGGCCGACCCGACGAAGCGGCAGGTCTTCGCGATGGTCAAGCGCGGCGGCGACTTCAACGCCAACGGCGCGGTGAACTGGGAGTTCTACGAGCTCATCAACGACGCCGACGGCAGCGTGACGGTGAGCTGGCAGGGCTACGGCCCCACCAACCCCGCCATGGACATCTACGGCGGCAACCCGAACGTCTGCAACGACTGCCACCAGAAGGCCGCGCCCAACGACTACGTCTTCGGCGCGGCGCTGCAGCTCTCCAGTCTCTGACCCGCGCGAAAGGACCCCGATGCTTCGCCCGCCCGCCCGCGCCGCGACGACGGCGCTCCTGGCCGCCGCGCTGACCGCGGCGCTCGCCGCCGCCGCCCGCGCCAACCCGGCGCCGCTGCCGTTCACCTACATCTACGAGACGCTGCCGGCGGGGGACGCGGAGGTCGAGCTCTACACCGATCTGACGCCGCTGCACCTCATCAACGCCAACGCCACCCAGGGGACCTACCTGGTCCCGCAGTTCCAGTCGGAGATCGAGTACGGCCTCACCGATCACCTGGAGCTGGGGCTCTACCTGGTGCTGGTGCCGACCGACTACTCGGGCTTCCTGCCGCCGCCCAGCACGATGGAGGGGACCGGCGTCAAGCAGCGGCTGCGCTACCGGTTCGCCGACGCCGGGCAGTGGCCGGTCGACCTGGCGGTCTACGGCGAGGTGGTGGAGAACGCGCGCGAGATCGAGCTGGAAGGGAAGGTGATCCTGCAGCGCCGGGTCGGCCCGCTGCGGATCGCCGCCAACGCCTGGGGCGAGCGCGAGCTCTACTTCAACGGCACCCGCGAGTGGGTGCTGAACCCCACCGCCGGCGCGGTGCTGGAGCGGTGGATCCGCGTCCAGCCCGGCGTCGAGTACTGGATGCACGGCGAGCTCGCCGACGGCGGGAGCTGGAACCTGCGGCCGCAGCACTACCTCGGCCCCACGGTGATCCTGCAGCTCGGCAAGATCTGGTGGTCGAACGGCTTCTACTTCCGCCTCAACGGCCTGCAGACGCCGGCCGCCGGGACCAGCGACGCCTACGGCGCCGTCTGGGCCCGCACCATCGTGGGCATCAGCTTCTAGCCCGCCGCCGTCCGGGCGTCGGTTGAGCTATACCTCCGGCCTCGGAAACGGAGGACCGCGATGCAGATCGGGATGATCGGGCTCGGGCGCATGGGCGCCAACATGGTGAAGCGCTTGATGCGGGGCGGGCACACTTGCGTGGTGCACGACGTCTCGCCGGAGGCGACGCGCGCGCTCGTCAAGGAGGGGGCCGTCCCCGGCCTCTCGCTCGACGAGTTCGTGGCCGCGCTGGCGCCGCCGCGCGCGATCTGGCTGATGGTCCCGGCGGGCGTGGTCGACGCCACGCTGGCCGACCTGGCGCCCCGGCTCGCCAAGGGCGACGTGATCATCGACGGCGGCAACTCGTACTACCGCGACGACGTCGACCGGGCGAAGCGGCTGGCCGGCGCCGGGCTGCACTACGTCGACTGCGGGACCAGCGGCGGCGTCTGGGGGCTCGAGCGCGGCTACTGCCTGATGATCGGCGGCGAGACCGAGGTGGTCCGCCGCCTCGATCCGCTGTTCGCCACCCTGGCCCCCGGCAAGGGGACGCTGGCGCCGACGCCCGGGCGCGAGGGGCGCGGCGGGACCGCCGAGGCCGGATACCTCCATTGCGGCCCCTCCGGCGCCGGCCACTTCGTGAAGATGGTGCACAACGGGATCGAGTACGGCCTGATGGCCGCCTACGCCGAGGGGCTCAACATCCTCAAGCACGCCGACGTCGGTAAGCGCCAGCAGAAGGCCGACGCCGAGACGACGCCGCTGCGCGCGCCCCAGTACTACCAGTACGACTTCGATCTGGGCGAGATCGCCGAGGTCTGGCGGCGGGGGAGCGTGATCGCCTCCTGGCTGCTCGATCTGACGGCCGCCTCCTTCGCCGGCGATCCGCAGCTCACCAGGTTCGGCGGGCGGGTGTCCGACTCCGGCGAGGGGCGCTGGACCGTCGACGCCGCCATCGACGAGGGGGTGCCGGCGCACGTGCTGGCGGCGTCGCTGTTCGAGCGCTTCAGCTCGCGCGGGGAGGCCGAGTTCCAGGACCGCATCCTCTCGGCGATGCGCTACCAGTTCGGCGGGCACCTGGAGAAGCCCGCGGCCAAGTAGCGGCCGGCGGCGGCTACCAGGCGAAGCGGGCGCTGGTGAAGTAGCCGTCGGTGGTCCCGTGGCCGATCCAGGCGTGCGTGTAGCCGATCCGGAAGCTCCAGCGCGGCAGCACGTTCCCCGCCGCGGGTGAGAGCGGGAACGGCGTGGCGGCGTTCCGCAGCGCCCCCACGTCGACCTCCAGGCCGACCTCCGGCCCACCCTGGCCGTAGATGGGCGGCGTCTCCGGTTTGCCGCCGGTCTGCATCGGCGGCGGCTGGATCGCGAGCAGCGTCTGGATCTGGCCGCCCGCGTAGGGGCCGAGGCGGATCGGCGAGCTCGGCTCGCCGAAGCGCCAGAGCGGCAGCGTCAGGTGGGCGTCGAGGCCGGCGCCGGTGAACGAGGAGGTGTCCGAGCGCAGCGCCCCCTTGACCTGGACCAGCGTGGTGGAGACGAAGCCGGCGTCCCAGAGGAACCACCCGGCGGTCGCCTGGCGCGAGAGGCGCTCGGAGAACGACATCGCCTGGACGTAGCCGCCGTAGAACGAGCCCCCCTGGATGCCGACCGTCCAGGTGCTCCGCGTCGGCGGCACCTCCCAGCGCTGG
>DASZVW010000388.1:0-2353 GCA_035546895.1 Polyangia bacterium | reverse complement strand
TGGAGCCCGGGTTCACCTGCAACAAGGTTCAGGAGTCCGACGCCGTCCCCTGCACGCAGACCGGCGACACCGGTAACTGCCTCGAGCTGCCGGTCAAGTACCGCGACTTCAAGAACGAGAGCGTCACCGGCGGCCACCCCGACTTCTTCTTCCTCGGGTCGAGCTGGAGCACGACCGATCCCCGCTATCAATCGATCAGCGGGGTGCAGGGGCAGACCGGCGCCACCGCCTTCAGCAAGCGCTACTGCGTCCCCAACTCCAGCGGTCCGGCGCGCCAGAACGACTCCACCGCCCGCGCCTGGGACATCGCCAAGGCGAACCTCGACTGCAACGGAAAGCCGACCTTCAACACGGCCCGCGCCGGCTGCGGCTCGGGCGCCAGCGCCGACCTGATGGCCGACTGCCAGTTCACCGACTTCAGCCACGACACCAACGGCGGCCACGTGCCGGGGTACACCCAGGCGGCCAACGGTCCCACCAACGGCCTCACCTACACCTCCGGCGCCTCGGGGCACCCGATGTACCACGGCTGCGCGCCGGTGGTGACCAGCGCCTCGACGTTCGGGCAGTGGTGGCAGGACGGGACCTGGGAGAGCGACGGCACGACGGCCGGCAAGCACGCCGTCGGCACGCTGGAGCTGGCGCCGGCCACGGTGGACGGCCAGACCGGCTACTACCAGTTCTCGAGCGCGCAGAACAGCGTCTACGGCGGGTTCTTCCCGCTCGATCCGGTGGCCAACATGTTCCCGCTCTACTACACGCCGGCCGAGCTGACGGCCACCAACGCCACCACCGGCCTCGTCAACCAGGGGAGCCCGGCCGGACCGGGGACCACCACCACCACGCCGGCGGCCTGGAGCGAGCAGCTCCTCTGCAACCTCTGGCCGTACTGGTACAGCCCCTACAAGAGCAGCACCACGGCGTTCGGTGGCGGCGCCGGCTGCAAGGGCGACCAGTACCTGTTCCCGCCCAGCGTCTCCTTTGCCACCGAACCGAACGGCAACTGGATCCCGGCGATGCAGGGCTGGTACCACGACTCCTGGTTCTCGACCGAGGCCCGCTACCTGTTCGCCTTCAACGGGCCGTTCCAGCTGCAGTTCTACGGCGACGACGACACCTTCGTCTTCATCAACGGCATCCTGGTCGTCGACCTGGGCGGCGTGCACCAGCGGCTCCCCGGCAAGGTGAGCGTCGACGCCAACGGCATGGCCACCACGCAGGAGGGCGGCGAGGTCTACCTGCCCGGCGAGACGCTGCCGGCGGGCGCCAACGTCGGCGACCTCATCCCCTGTGACGGCAGCGCGGCGGCCGTCGACCCAGTCACCAAGGTGGCGTTCAACACTCAGTCCACGGCTGCCAAGCCCAACAACTGCGATAGCGCCACCTGCGATTGTCGCGTGCGGACGGGGCTCAACCTGGGCCTCAAGGCTGGGAACACCTACGAGATCGCCATCTTCAGCCGCGACGGCCATCCGACGGAGTCGAACTTCCAGCTCACGCTGAGCGGCTTCTCGACCACTCAGACCCAGTGCGGTCCGCACTGCGGCGATGGTGTGAAGACGGGCGGCGAGGAGTGCGACTGCGGGACCGATCCCGCCAACCTCCCGGCGGGCTGCGTCGGCGTCAACGACGACAGCACCTACAACGGCTGCACCACCCAGTGCACCTACGGCGCCTTCTGCGGCGACAACATGGTCAACGGCACCGAGGACTGCGACGACGGCGCCGCGAACGGCGTCGCCTACACGCCGACCTGCAACGCCGGCGGCTGCACCTCGACCTGCACGCTGCCGAGCTGCTGCGGCGACGGTGTCGTCGACGCCGACGAGGGCGAGCAGTGCGACCAGGGGAGCGCCAACGGGTCGCCCGGCGCCGCCTGCTCGGCCGACTGCAAGATCATCATCTGCATCGACAACTGCAACCAGGGCGGCTGACGCGCTGATTTTTTGACGCCCGGCCCGGGCGCCGCAAAATGGGCTGGTGACGGTCTCACCGGCCCTTTCTCTACCCACCCCCCATGGGCCGACCCCCGGCGGCGCCCCGGCGCCGCGACGTCCCGAGGCCTTCGAGCTGAAGGGGACGATGGCCTCCTTCACGGTCCTGCGGCTGCGCAGCGCCGACGTCGAGCTCGTCGAGCGGCAGCTGCGGGTGAAGACGGCGCAGCTTCCGAGCCTGTTCCTCGACGCGCCGGTGCTGGTCGACCTGGGGGCGCTCGGTGACGAGGCCGCCGCGCTGCCGCTCGCCGAGCTCGCGCGCGCGATGCGGGCCTGCAAGCTGGTCCCGGTGGCGGCCGCCAACGTGCCCGACGACCTGCGCGGCGCCGTCGTGGAGGCGGGGCTCGGCGTCTGGCGCC
>DASZVW010000387.1:0-6211 GCA_035546895.1 Polyangia bacterium | reverse complement strand
CGCCTCCGGCAGCAGCGCCGGCAGCGCGGCCATCACCAGCGTGCCGCGCGCCTCGTCGCCCAGGTCGTCGAGCGCGAGCCGCCGGCCGCCGACCCCCGCCGCGAACCGCCCGCCCGGCCGCACGGTCGCCGTGAAGGGGAGCTCCTCGGCCGTCCCCAGCCGCCGCTGCCGGGCCTCGGCGCGCCCCGCGATCTCGCGGACGCCGGCCGCCCGCTCCTCGAGGTGGCCCGACAGCGCGACGTCGAAGCCCGCCACCACCGGCGCCTCCAGCACCTCCGGCGCCACCAGCGTCTCCAGCGCCGCGCCGGCCACCGCGTGGGTGGCCGTCACCTGGTGCGCCGCCACCCGGCGGTAGACGTCGGCGCCGGTGCCGGCCTCGGGGCGGTTGCTCTTCCCCGCCGCCAGCGCCTCGAGCACCTGATCGACCGGCGGACGCGCGCCCGCGAGCCGCATCAGATCGAGCGCGTGGGCGCCGATCCGGATCACCAGCGAGGCCTCGAGCCCGGCGATGTCGTCGAAGAACCAGGCGCAGCTCGCGTACATGAGCAGCGTCGCCCGCTGCAGCTCGAGCAGCAGGCGCGCCCGGTCGCGGGCCGCCGCGCCGCCGGCCGCCAGCGCCGGCCGCCCGAACGGGGCCAGCGCCTCGTCGCGCACCGGGATCGGATCGTCGACCACCGCGCCGTAGGCGTCGCGCGCCCCCCAGGGATCGACCAGGAGATCGCTGGCGGCGTCCTCGTAGAAGCGGGCAGCGGCGTCGCGGATGAGATCGAGCCCGGCGCGCAGCGGCCCGCGCCAGGCCTGATTCCAGCCGGGGCCGCCCCCCATGTTGCAGCCGCAGTCGCGCCGCCAGCGGCCCACGCCGTGGGCGCAGCTCCAGGCCGTCCCCTCGCCGTCGGGGCCGGCGGCGAGGCGCGCCTCCCAGACCGGCGGGTGGCGCCGCAGGTAGGCGCCCAGGTTGGTCACCTCCACGCCCCGCCGCGCCGCCTCGACGCGGGTGGCGAAGGCGAGCGTCAAGTCGGCGAACTTCTTGTGGTGCCCCCACAGCTCGCCGTCGGAGGCGCACAGCACCAGCCGCTGCCCGGCCGCCTGGGAGCGCTCGGCCGCGGCGTGCGCGGCGTCGAGCAGCGCCTCGGCCCGGGCCGCCGCCTCGCCGAAGGCGACCGCGCGCGACATCTGTCCGTCGAACACGCAGAGCGCGATCGTCCGTCCGGAGCCGTCGGGGTGCTTCCAGAGGTAAGCGTGCCCGGTGTCGAGGCTGTCGCGGTCGACCGCCTTCCACGGATCGTCCGCCGAGGCGCGCACGCCGTCGATCTGCTCGGGCGCCAGGATGGTGTAGCCGACGCCGAGCTCGATGAGCGCCGCCAGCGTGGCCGGCGAGACCGCCGTCTCGGGGAGCCAGAGTCCGTCCGCCGGGCGCCCGAAGCGGCGCTCGAAGTCGGCCAGCCCCCAGAGGAGCTGGGTGCGCCGATCGGCCGGGTCGCAGAGCGGCACGATCGGGTGCGCGTAGGCCTGCGCCAGCGCGCCGCCGGCCCCCAGGCGCTGCCGCTGCTCCTCGTCGGCGGCGCGCAGCCGGGTCATCACCGCCGGGTCCTGGCGGCCGATCCAGCGCGCCAGCGTCGGCCCCACGTTGAACGACAGCCGCTCGTAGTTGTCGACGATCGCCTCGATCCGCCCGTCGGGCGCGTGGATGCGCGCGAAGGCGTTGGCCCGGTAGGCCTCGGCGTGGATCCGCTCGTTCCAGTCGTGGTACGGCGCCGCCGACGGCTCGCGCGGCACCTGGTCGGTCCAGGGGTTCTCGCGCGGCGGCTGGTAGAAATGCCCGTGAACGACCAGCGCGATCGGCAGCGACGACGTCGACATGTCTGCGCCAACCCTATCTCATCGGCGCCCCGCGATCTAAAAGCGGTGGAGCGAGCGACGCCTCCGATCTAGAAGTTTCTCGAGCGGGTCAGGAGCGTGTCGCGGGCCTTCTGGACGACGGTGATCCCCCCCTCGCTCACGGTGTAGCGGAGGGCGTCGCGCGCCAGGTCGTGGCCGATGTGGTCCCCCTCGGGGACGCGCACGTTCTTGTCGATGATGGCGCGGCTGATGCGCGCGCCGCGGCCGACGTAGACGTTGTCGAACAGGATCGAGGCCTCGACGCGCGCGCCGGCGTCGATGAAGACGTTGCGCCCCAGCACCGAGTCCTTGACGAAGCCGCCGGCCACGATGCAGCCCCCCGAGAGGATCGACTGCAGCGCGATGCCGCGCCGGGTGTCCTCGTCGAACACCAGCTTGGCGGGCGGATCGGGGTAGTTGGCGGTGACGATCGGCCAGTCCCAGTTGTAGAGGTTCAAGCTGGGGACGACGTTCTTGAGGTCCATGTTGGCCTCGTAGTAGGCGTCGATGGTCCCCACGTCGCGCCAGTAGGCGTTCTCCACCTCGTCGGAGACGCCCCGGATCCGGTTGAGGCCGAAGTTGTAGGCGAACACCTTCCCGCTCTTGACCATCGACGGCAGGATGTTGCGGCCGAAGTCGTGGTGCGACTCGCGCTCGGCGTCGGCGCGCAGCTCCTCGATGAGCGGCCCCGGCGCGAACACGTAGTTCCCCATCGACCCCAGGCAGTGCTCGGGGTCGCCGGGGATGGTGATGGGGTCGCGGTCCGGCTTCTCCTGAAAGCCGACCACCCGCCAGTCCTCGTCGACCTGCACGATGCCGAACTGGTGGGCCTCCGACTTCTTGATCGGCAGGCAGGCGATGGTCGCCATGGCCCCCTTCTGGAAGTGGAAGTCGGTCATCTGCCGGATGTTCATCTTGTAGATGTGGTCGGCGCCGAAGACCAACACCGCGTCGCCCCGGTACTCCTCGATGAGGTGCAGGTTCTGGAAGACCGAGTCGGCCGTCCCCCGGTACCAGGACTCCCCCATCCGCATCTGGGCCGGCACCACGGTGACGAAGGCGTCGTAGGAGCTGCGCGCCCCCCAGGTCCGCTGCACGTGCTCGGCCAGCGACTGCGACTTGTACTGGGTGAGGACGTAGACCGAGCGGACCCCGGAGTTCGCCAGGTTCGAGAGCACGAAGTCGATGATCCGGTAGCGCCCCCCGAACGGGACGGCCGGCTTGGCGCGGTCGAGGGTGAGCGGAAAGAGGCGGGAGCCTTTGCCGCCGGCCATGACCAGCGCGATGAACCTTTGCTGTCCGTCCATAGGTGGGTGCGCGCGATCGGTCAGCTCAACTATAACCACTTCCCGCCGGTGAGCACCTTCGAAAATCGTTTATAGTGGCCGGGCTATGACCGCCGGCGAAAAGCTGCAGCATCAACTGAAGGATCTCTCCGTCAACCTCTGGTGGGCCTGGAACCCCCACATCATCAAGTTGTTCCGGGACCTCGATCCGGAGGCCTTCCGCGCCGTCAACCACAACCCCGTCTCGGTGCTGGCCGGGTTCGCCCCCGACAAGCTGGAGGCCCTCTCGCGCGACGCCGGGCTGCGGGCCCGCGTCGACAGCGCCCACCGCGAGCTGCGCGAGTACCTGGCCGCCTCCCGCACCTGGGCCTCGGTCAACGCCGGGCCGCTGCGGGTCCGCCCGGTCGCCTACTTCTCGGCGGAGTTCGGCATCCACGAATCGCTCCCCATCTACTCGGGCGGCCTCGGCGTGCTGGCCGGCGACCACCTCAAGAGCGCCTCCGACCTGGGGCTCCCCCTGGTGGCGGTCGGCCTCTTCTACCGGGAGTCGTACTTCCGCCAGCACATCGGCCGCGACGGCTGGCAGCACGCCGAGTACGTCCGCTCGCCCGCCGAGCTGCTCCCCGCCCAGCCGGCCAAGACGCCGGACGGCAAGCCGATCATCATCGAAGTCCCGCTCTCGCGCGAGACGCTGCTGGCCAAGGTGTGGGAGATCGCCGTCGGGCGCAACAAGCTCCTGCTGCTGGATACCGACGTCGACGGCAACTCCGAGGAGAACCGGCAGCTCGCCGCCCGGCTCTACTTCGGCGACCAGCGGGTCCGCATCCGCCAGGAGCTGCTGCTCGGCGTGGGCGGCATCCGCGCGCTCCGCGCGGCCGGCATCCACTGGGGGGGGCTGCACCTCAACGAGGGGCACAGCGCCTTCGCCACCCTGGAGTACGCGCGGTTCCTGATGGAGCAGACCGGCGCCGACTTCCGCACCTGCGCGCAGGAGGTGGCCCAGAGCACCGTCTTCACCACCCACACGCCCGTCGACGCCGGCCACGACCGCTTCCCGCCCGAGCTGGTCGACGACCACCTCGAGCCGCTGCGCCGCTCGCTCGGCCTCTCGCAGCCGGACTTTCTGGGCCTCGGGCGCATCCGCCCCGACGACCACCGCGAGGCGCTCTGCATGACGGTGCTGGCGTTCAAGATGTCGCGCTACGCGAACGGCGTCTCCGCGCTGCACGGCCGCATCACCCGCAAGTCCTGGCAGGTGCTGTGGCCGCACCACCGCGAGGACGAGGTCCCCGTCGGGCACATCACCAACGGCGTCCACGTCCGCACCTGGCTCGCCCCTGCGATGCAGGACCTCTACTCGAAGTACGCCGGCACCGACTGGCGCGACCACCTGGCCGATCCGGCGATGTGGGCCCGGATCGAGAACATCCCCGACGCCGAGCTGTGGGAGACCCACCGGGTGCTCAAGGCGGCGCTGGTCCACTTCGTCCGCCGCCGCGTCACCGAGCAGCGGCGCCGCAACGAGTACCCCGAGGAGTTCGTCTCCGCCGCCAGCACGGCGCTCGATCCCGAGGCGCTGACGATCGGGTTCGCGCGCCGGTTCGCCACTTACAAACGCGCCAACCTGATCTTCAGCGACCTGCCGCGCCTCAAGCGCCTCCTCACCGACGCCAAGCGCCCCGTGCAGCTGGTCTTCTCCGGCAAGGCGCACCCCGCCGACCGGCCGGGGCAGGAGGTCCTGCGCCAGGTGCACGACGCCACGGTGACCGGCGACCTCCGGAACCACGTCATCTTCATCGAGGACTACGACATCAACGTCGGGCGCCACCTGGTCCAGGGGGTCGACGTCTGGATGAACAACCCGCGCCGGCCGCAGGAGGCGAGCGGCACCAGCGGGCAGAAGGCGCTGCTCAACGGCGGCCTCAACTTCTCGATCCTCGACGGCTGGTGGGCGGAGGCCTACGACGGCCTCAACGGCTTCGCCATCGGCGACGGCATCACCCACGTGTCGGTCGACGAGCAGGACCGCCGCGACGCCGCCTCGCTGTACGACCAGCTCGAGAACGTCATCATCCCGAACTACTACGATCGCGACGAGCAGGGGATCCCGCACGGCTGGATCGAGCGGATGAAGCGGACCATGCGGACGCTCGGCTGGCGCTTCAACACCGACCGGATGGTCATCGACTACACCAACAACTGCTACCTGCCGGCCGCCGGCGCCCAGAACTGCCGCATGCCGTAAGCCCCGCGCGCGCCGGCGGCCGTCAATTCGTTGACGGCCGGCGCTTTCATCGCGCGCCGCTCAATTTGGTCCGGCGCTCCGCCGATGGTCCTTTCATGCGGGCAAGGACCCTGAAGCTCACCGTCGCGCTGTGCGGCCTGGCGGGGGCCGTCTACGCGGCCGATCAGGCGGCCGAGCCGCCGCCGAAGCCCGACGTCAACCAGGCGATCATCCAGCAGCTCGTCAACGAGGGGCAGCTGGCCAACGCCGCGCCCAACGCGCCGCCGGACAACGCCTACACCACCGACCAGATGCTCATCCTGGCGCCCAAGTACACGGCCGAGATGGAGGAGGCGATCGAGCACGCGCAGGACGTCCGCATCCTGGCCTACCGGTCGCGCGACATCATCCGGATGACCTGCGTCGACGACAAGATCGGGCAGATGAAGACGCTGCTCAACCTGGCGGCCACGCCGATGCTGATGCTGCGGACGTTCAAGGCCGAGCCGGTCGTGATGCGGACGCAGTTCGACGTCATCAGCCGGGCGCACGACCGCGTCACCCAGCTCGGCAGCGAGGTCGACGCCTGCATGGGCGACAACCTGAGCGCCGTCCAGGCCGGCCAGATTCAGGAAGAGCAAGGCCAGGAGCCCAACGTCAACGACCCCACGCGCCCGCCCACGCCCATCACGCCGATCGAGCGGCCGCCCGAGGCGAGCCCGTACAACTGATGCCTTGGCGGGGGTAATCTCCCGCCGGTGTACCGGCCGCTGTCGCGGTTCCTCCTCCGCGCGCCCCTCTTGCCGATAGCCTCGCTCCCCCG
>DASZVW010000386.1:0-11227 GCA_035546895.1 Polyangia bacterium | reverse complement strand
CGTCCGCCTCCTGCGCGACGAACAACGGCGGCTGTGATCCGCTCACCACCTGCACGGCCGGCTCGAGCGGCGTGGTCTGTGGCGCCTGTCCCGCCGGCTACACCGGCACGGGCGCCACCGGCTGCACCGACATCAATGAGTGCGCCACCAACAACGGCGGCTGCGACCCGCTCACCACCTGCACCAACAAACCGGGCAGCTTCACCTGCGGCGCCTGCCCGACGGGCTACACGGGCGGCGGCGCCAGCGGCTGCACCGACATCAACGAGTGCGCCACCAACAACGGCGGCTGCGACCCGCTCACCACCTGCACCAACAGCCCCGGCAGCTTCTCTTGCGGCGCCTGCCCCGCCGGCTACACCGGCACCGGCGCCAGCGGTTGCACCGACGTCAACGAGTGCGCCACCAGCAACGGCGGCTGCGATCCCCTCACCACCTGCACCAACAGCCCCGGCAGCTTCTCCTGCGGCCCCTGCCCCGCCGGCTACACCGGCACCGGGGCGACCGGCTGCACGCTCATCAACAACTGCGCGCCCAATCCCTGCCTGAACGGCGGCACCTGCACGAACGGCGTCAACACCTTCACCTGCGCCTGCGCCACCGGCTACACCGGGACGACCTGCGCGACCCCGGTCGCCTCCGGCACCGGGGCGGACGGCGCGGCGTCGGTCGGCTCGGGGACCGTCAACCTCGGCACCACCAGCGTGGCCAGCGGCCGCAGCTGCGCCGACGGCGGCGACGCGGTGTCGTACTCGGTGACCGCGCTGACCAGCACCACGGCGACGCTGTCGGCCAGCCCCGCCACCGGCTGCCTGGCGGCCAACGACGAGGTGCTGCTCATCAACCTGCAGGGGACCGCCGCCGCCAACGGCAACGTCGGCAACTACGAGACGCTGCGCGTGGCCTCGGTGGCGGGCGCGACCGTCACCTTCGCGAGCGCCAAGGTCAACTTCTACGGCGCCGGCGCCTCCGACGACAGCGGCCTGGGGACCGCCACCACCAACCAGCGGGTGGTCCTCCAGCGGGTGCCGAACTTCTCCTCGATCACCGTCAGCGCCGGCGCCACCCTGACCGTCGGCGCCTGGAACGGCGTCAAGGGGGGCGTCCTCTTCGTGCGCAGCGCGGGGGCGGTCAACGTCGCCGGGACGATCTCGCTCGACGGCCTCGGCTACCGCGGCGGCGCCCGCCCGACGGCCACCAAGCAGGACGGCTTCCAGGGTGAGACGTACGCCGGCCTCGGCGCCAACTCGCAGGCGGCGTTCCTGGGGGCGGGCAGCGGCGGGCGCGGCGATCCGTGCGCGACCTACGGCGTGGGCGGCGGCGGCGCCGGCTACGGCGCGGTCGGCAGCAACGGCGCCGGGAGCGCGACCACCTGCATGGGGATCGGCGGCGCGGTCTACGGCAACGCCGCGCTGAGCAAGCTGTTCTTCGGCTCGGGCGCCGGCTCGGGCGGCAACGACGACGTGCTCACCGACAACCCGACCGGCGGGCTCGGCGGCACGGGGGGCGGCATCCTGGTCATCATGGCGGGGAACCTCACCGTCACCGGGAGCGTCTCGGCGCGCGGCACCGCCGGCCAGGGCGACGCCACGGCCGGCTGCTTCGGCAGCACCACGACCAGCTGCTGGGACTTCTCGGGACCCGGCGGCGGCGGCGCGGGCGGCTCGATCTACCTCTCGGGCAATCAGGTGAGCCTGGGGACGTCGCTGGTGACGGCGGCGGCCGGCGCCGGCGGCCTGGGCGGCGAGTCGAACGGCGGCACGGGCGGCGTCGGCCGGATCGCGGTCCACTACGCCACCTCGATCGCCGGGACCAGCACCCCGGCGGCGGCGGTGAGCAGCCCGTAGCGCCGCGGCTTGGGGCCGGCCCGGGGCGCGCGCCCGGCCGGTCCGGGCGGCCCGCGCCCGTCCGGTCAGCGGGGGAGCGTGGTCGTCTCCCAGGCCTTGCAGGCGGTGATGTCGGCGAGCTTCTTGGCCGGCTCGAGATCGGTCACCGTGCCGCCCGGCATCTCCTCGCGCGCCGACAGCACCACGCGGACCGAATTGCCGATCCCCTGCGCGATGGTGTCCCGCCGGATGAAGTAGCGGCCGCCGGCCCGCATGCGGAGCGCGTAGGTCACCGCGGCATGCGAGCCGGTGAGGTAGATGCCGCCGGTCAGCGAGTAGCTGCTGTTGTCGCTCTGGCGGTCCAGCTCCACGACGTGGCAGCCGGGGAGGAGAGCGAACCGCCCCCCCTGCGCGCTGACGTCGCGCCCGTCGATCTTGCCGATGGGGCCCATCACGTCGGCGACCTGGTTGGGCGGCAGCGGCGCGGCGGCGGCGTTGGGGTAGAGCGGGACGGCCGGCGGATCGCTGGCCAGGCAGCCCAGCGCGAGCGGGACCAGGACGAGGGCCAGCGGCAGTCGAGGGGTCTTCACCCCGCTAGGGTGCCCTGAACGCATGGATAAGCGCAACTTGCTCGCCCGGGCCGTGGACCCCCTCGATCAGGATCCCCTCCACGTCGGCGGTCTTCGAGGGGCCGGTGCAAAAGATGACGTTGGGGTCGGCGCCCAGCGCGGCGAGGGCGGCGGCCACGTCGGGGAGGATGCGCGCGGGGTCGAGGACCGCCACGTGGATCCAGGGGGCCAGCGCGCCCAGGCGGCGGGCGGTGCCGGCGTCGTCGAGGATCAGCGAGCCGGTCTCGGCGATGGCGCCGCGGGCGCGGGTGACGCCGAAGGCGTAGTCGTCGATGCGCGCGCGATCGAGCGCCGTCTCCAGCGCGATCCCGGCGCCCAGCGCGGGGGCGAGCACGCCGGCCAGCGCGGGGTCGCAGTAGCCGCGGGTGGCCCCCTGCTCGCGCAGCCAGGCGCCCAGCGCGGCCGGCTCGGTGAAGGCGCGGCCGCGGACCGCGGCCAGGCGCTCGCTGAAGCGCGCCACCGGATCGCCGGGCGCCTGCGCGCCGAGCGAGCGGGCGACGTCGGGCGGGTAGTCGGGGAGCGGCGCCTTGTCCGCGACGTTGGCCAGCGCGGCCCGCACGCGCTCGAACATCGACCGGCGCGCGTCGCTCACGCGCGCTCCTTCGTCGCGGGGCCGGTCTTGGCGCGCGCGCGCATCCACGTGCGGAAGGCGCCGCCGCGCCAGGCCGGCAGGGTGTGGTTCTGGCCCCAGACGCGGAGCGCGCGCGGGCGCAGGAAGGCGGGGATGAGGCCGAGGAGCTTGCCGCCCGCCAGCGCGCGGCGCCAAGTGGCGGGGCGCGAGGCCAGGCGCGCGAAGCTGGCCATCGACGGCGCCGCGCCGGCCGGGCGCACGCCGGCGCGCTTGCCACGGTCGCGCAGGCGGAGCAACAAGTCGGGGATCGGGATGTCGACCGGGCAGACCTCGTTGCAGGCGCCGCACAGGCTGGAGGCGCGCGGCAGGTCGGCGAACTCGGCGAAGCGGTCCCCGGCCAGGAGCGGCGTCACCACCGCGCCGACAGGGCCGGAGTAAACGCCGCGGTAGGCGTGGCCGCTCGACTGCCGGTAGACGGGGCAGACGTTGAGGCAGGCGCCGCAGCGGATGCAGCGGAGGATCTCCCGGCAGTCGCCACCCAGGATCTCGCTGCGGCCGGCGTCGAGGAAGATGACGTGCATCTCCTCGGGACCGTCGGGCTGGCCGGCGCCGCGCGGGCCGGAGATGAGCTCGGTGTAGACCGAGAGCGTCTGCCCGGTGGCCGAGCGGCCGAGCAGGTTGAGGAACACCGCCAGGTCGCGGTCGCGCGGCACCAGCTTCTCGATCCCGACGAGCGCGATGTGGCAGCCGGTGGCGGCCAGGCAGAAGCGCGAGTTCCCTTCGTTGGTGACCAGCACCAGACGCCCGCTCTCGGCGGAGACGAAGTTGGCGCCGGTGACGCCGGCGTCGGCCTCCAGGTACTTGCGGCGCAGGTGGGCGCGCGCGCGGCGGGTGATCACCTCGGGGGTGTCGTCGTAGGCGCCGAGGCCGTGCCCCTCGAAGGTGCGGGCCACCTCGCGCCGGTCGCGGTGCATGATCGGCTTGACGATGTGGCTCGGCCGGTCCTTGTCGAGCTGCACGACGAACTCGCCGAGGTCGGTCTCCACCGACTCGACGCCGTGGCGCTCGAGGAAGGCGCCGAGCTCGATCTCCTCGGTGACCATGCTCTTGGTCTTGACGACGCGCTTGGCGCCGCGCCGCTCGAGGATGGCGAGGACCGCCGCGCAGGCCGCCTCGGCGTCGGCGGCGAAGTGGACCTGCGCGCCGTGCGCCTCCAATTGGCCGACCGCGCGTTCGAGGTACATGTCGAGGTGATCGAGGGTGTGCTGCTTGATGGTCCCCGCCAGCCGCCGCAACGAATCCGGATCGGCGTAGTCGCGCCCGAGCGCCTTGAGCCGCTTGTCGTACTCCGCCTTGGCGCCCAGGCGGACGGCGTTGCGGCGCGCCTCCGCCTGGCCGGCGGCGAAGCGATCGAGCGGCTCGCCGCTCACGCCTCGGCCTCCGCGCCGCGGAGCGCGTCGCGCAGCACCTGCGCCAGGTGGAGCGTCTTGAGCGGCCGCCCCGCCTTCTCGGCCAGGCCGCCCACGTGCATGAGGCAGCTCGAGTCGGCCGACACCAGCACGTCGGGCGCCGCCGCCAGCAGGTGCTCGAGCTTGAGCGTCCCCACCGCCCGCGAGACGTGCGGGAAGGCGACCGAGAAGGTGCCGCCGAACCCGCAGCACTGCTCCGCCTCGCCGACCTCGACGACCTCGACCCCGTCGATCGACCGGAGCAGCGTGAGCGCCCCCTCGGCGTAGGCGGTCCCGCGCGAGTGGCACGAGCGGTGAAACGCGACCTTCAGCGGCAGCCGCCCCGGCCAGCGCGAGACGCCGAGGTGGCGCACCACGAAGTCCCCCAGCTCCCAGGTCCGCGCCGCCAGCGCGCCGACGCCGGCGCGATCGGCCTCGCCTTCGAACAGCAGCAGCGCCCCGTGCGACACCATCCGCGCGCATGAGCCCGAGGGGACCACCACCGGCTCGGCGCCGTCGAAGACGCGCAGCGCGTGCCGGGCGACGGCGCGCGCCGCCGGCCAGTCCCCGCTGTTGAACGCCGGCTGCCCGCAGCAGGTCTGGTCCTCGGGGAACGCCACCTCGCACCCCAGGTGCTCCAGCACCTCCACCGTCGCCCGCGCCACGTCGTCGAAGAACGCGTCGCACAGGCAGGTCGCCATGAGCTGGACGCGCGCCGTGGTCATTGGGGGCACGTTAACATACCGCAGCGGTTGCGCTTCACGCATACGTAGGTATGCTTGCTGTATGCGTCGAATCACCATCAGCCTCGACGACGACCTCGCCCGCCAAGCCGAGGCAGAGGTCAGGGCCGGTCGCGCCACTTCGGTGAGCGCCTGGATCGCCGACGCCATCCGAGCCAAGGCCCGTGCTCGTGCCGAGCTGATCGCCGACCTGGAAGAGCTCGAACGGCGCGATCCAACGCCGCCCGACCTGATCGCCTCAACGGCGCGCATGCTCGGGCTGTCGGCCAGCGCCCTCACGAAGATCCTCAAAGGACGCTCCAGACGTCAGGGCGCGCGCCGGGCCGCGTGACACCTTTCATTCTCGATGCAGGCGCGCTGATCGCGCTCGATCGCGGGGCCATTGCCATCCGCGCCTACGTGCTGGCCGCCGACAACGCCAAGGCGACCCTCTATACCAGTTCGGCCGCGGTCGCCCAGGTCTGGCGAGGCGGCAGCCGCCAGGCCCGGCTCGCCCGCTTCCTCGGCAGCGATCTCGTCACCGAGATCCCGCTCGACCCCGAAGCCGCGCGCCGGATCGGCGTGTTGGCGGCAGCCGTCGGTTCCCGCGACGTCGTCGATGGGCACGTCGCACTTCTAGCTCTCGATCGCAACGCGGTCGTGCTGTCCAGCGATCCTCACGACATCGCCCGCTGGGGTGTGCCCGACGAGCGCATCGTGCGCTGCTGACCCTCGTCGAGTCGTCGGCACTCTCGCGTCACGATCTCCTTTGACGCCGTGGTGTCATCGCGTCACCCTGTCGGTATGGCTCAAACCAAGCGAGCCACGGTCTACTTGGAGCCGCCACTACATCGCGTCCTTCGTGTGACGGCTGCCGAGACGGGTGTGTCGGTATCTGAACTGGTCAACGACGCCCTTCGTCTTTACCTGGCGGAACGCGCCGAGGATCTCGAAGCTTTCCGAATCAGAGCGAAAGAGCCAACCTCGCCCTTCGAGAGCCTCGTGATGACGCTCAAGCAACTACCGAATCCTCTACGAAGATCGTCGATTCAACGAGAGTGGTGATCATCGTGAAGGTCGGCAGTCGCAGGGAGGTCTACCGTTGAGTGGTCGCTGCTTGCGCTCGCTTAGCCGTTTCGGCGGCCGGCCGAGAGAACAATCTTTCGTCCGCTCCGTTGAAAACCTCGCCCCAGATAGAAGGCCTCCGCCGCACTCCCGGCGTCAGTGAGGAGATACGTTCCCGTCACGCGATCCCGCACCTCGAGCTCCCGCAGCAACCGCTCCAGCAATCGACCACCAATCCCGCTGCGCTGGCGGTCCGGCACGACGCACACCTCTTGAATCAAGAAGATGTTGCCGTCGACCCATCCCTCGAGCTGACCCAGCGCGAAACCGACCGCCCGCTCACCATCGAACGCAACCACGCCACGGCAGGTCTCCGTCCCCATGAACTGACTCAGCCGGCGAGCCGCCGTCTCGTCGGTCCACGCTTCGTTCCAGGGAGGCGAAGCGAAGCACTCCTTGAAAATGGGCGCCACGACACCCACGTCCTGCATCACGATGGGCCTGATCCCGTCTCGCATTTCGCGATTGTGGCAGGCCCATCCGCGGCGGGTCAAAGGCTCATGAACGCCCGGCGGCCCGAATGCATGACGCCTGCCTGTCGCTAACGATCGGATCACGCCGCCAGGCCGAACCAGAGTGCGATCGCCCGATTCACTCGAAGCATGGTCTCGTCACCGACGCGCCCGATGCTCTTGCCGATCCTGTCTCTCTTCACCGTCGTGACCTTGTCGATCATGATTTGAGAGACGGAACGGAGCCCGGTCGCCGCGGCGGGCTCGATGGTGAGTCGGAACAGCGGAGCGTCGACGATGCGGCTCGTCACCGGCGCCAGCGTCACGCTGGCATGTGTTTCGTTGAAGAGGTCCGACTGCACGATCAGCGCCGGACGCGGCTTCCCGTAGTCCCCGGAAAGCGAGACGACCACCACGTCACCTCGCTTCACGCGGTCCAGCCCTCGTCGTCGCGGGCCGCCTCGATCCAGCGCAGGACGTCGTTCTCGACGCGCCTGTTCTTCGCCGCGGCGAGGCTCTGCCGGCGACATTCCTCGGCGAACCCGCGCGCTCGCGTGTCGGGGAGCCAGAGCTGGACCGGCCGCAAACCCGACCGGCGCATCCGGTCTCGATACCGCTGGACACTCTTCCGGGCCGCCGTGACCTTGGACATGACATGTAATGTGACATGTATGAGCGCACCGCGCCACCGCGAGTCGTCACCCGGCGAGTGGGCGGTGCCGCGCTCGCGCACGGTGGCTATTCGAGTCGAATCGTCCGGTGTTCGATCCAGTGGCCTCGATCATCCGTCTCCCAAGTCTTGTGCGCCGGTCGAACGCAATGACGAAGCTCATCGGCTCCGCTGGATCAGGCTTTGAACCGCAAGGCCAAGCGGGAGCGCTCCGGTGAGTGGCGACTTGGCTCTCCAACTGCAATCGGTACAGACCCGTCTGGTCGACCTGAATGGTCGCGGCCCGCGCCCGCGCACAGAGAGATTGCGCAACTGGGCTCGACCTCCGCCGCTGTCGACGGCTGCCGCTCGAAGCAGCAACTCCGGACTGTTTCGTCGAAGTTCATGAGGTCGGGGGCCTCTGCCTCTGGTGCACCGCAAGTGATGCATTCACTCTCGCGACGTAAAAGTCGCCAGCCGCATTCGAGGGAGTGGCTTCCTTCACGTTTCCGCGCCGGTTAACGATCTCGCGTTCAGCAGTGGTGCACAAGCGTCGTCCGTCCAACCCGCGGTTGGGCAACGCCGCTTCCTCCATATTGATTTGGAAGCAGCTCGCGTCACGACTTGAAGAGAACCACGGAGTAGTCGCCCACCAGGCGAAAGCCGAGAGCCTCGTAGGTGCGGACGGCGCTGGGGTTGTTGGTGAAGAGCACGGCGCGCGAGGCGCCGCGGTCCTGCGCCGCCAACAGCGACCCCGCCACCGCGACCTTCGCAAAACCACGGCCCCGGAGCTCGGGGGGCGTGTATATCCCGCCGAGCTGGACGATGTCCGGCAACGCAGCGTTGAACGCCGCGAGAGAAACCGGCCGGTCGTTCTCGACGGCGACCCAGGCGTTGCCGCTGGCGATCTGGGCGTCCAGGGCGGCGGTGGCCCGGGCGCGTTGCGCGGGCGTGTCGGTGGCGCCGATCGCTTCGAGGTCGTACGCCAGCCGCCAAGCGCAGAGAGTGTCGCGCTCGTCCGGACGCGGAGCCCGGCAGGCGACGCCGCCAGCGGACAGCGCCTCCGGGACCCGGAAATCGGCGAGAGCGAGCGCGTAGAGTCCTTCGTCGCTCTGCAGGAGGACGTCGGCCGTGTCGAGCTCGAGCAAGGTTCGGGTCTCATGCACTTGGGCGCGCGGGCCGCTCAGGCCGGTCACTGCGCGCGCACTCCAGGCGACGCAGGCGCGGGCCAGGTCGGGAAGAAATTTCGGCGCCTGGACCAGGACCACGCCGCTCAGGCCGTGCGAGACGACGCCGACCAGTCGGCCGTCGAGGAACGCGCCGGCGTAGACCGCCTGAGCGAGGTTTCCGCGGCGCACGCCCGAGCGAAGGAACATCGAGCTGTCCCGGTGCTCGATCAGGAATGCTTCGAGCGCCGCCTCGTCGGCTGGCGTGAGGGCGCGGATATCCATCTCGCGATCGCGCTCCGCCCTCCCCGCCGCTACATCTTCACGTCGACCGCGTTCCCGTCGTACTTGACGGTCTTGTCGGCCTTGGGGGTGAACGTGAAGCCGACCGGTTTGTCCTTTGAAACCAGCACCACCTCGAAGGTCCGCTGCTGGGGCATGCCGGTGAAGGCACCCTCGCGCTTGCCGATGGTGAGGGTCCGGGTGGCCTCGGTCCAGCGGAGCGGGATGCGGGTGAGCTGGCCCTTCTCGTAGCCGGTGCTGACGCCGTCGTCCTCGTAGAGGGTGAAGGCGCCGTCGGCGCCGGCGTAGACCCACAGGGTGACGGGGTCGGCGGGCTTCTCGTCGGTGTACTGGAGCTCGGGGCCCATCGGAACGATGGCGCCGGCCCGCACGTGGAGGGGGATGGCGTCGTAGGGGGCGGGGGCGTCGACGGTCTGGCCGGGCGTCGCCACCGCGCCGGTCCAGAAGTCGTACCAGCCGGCGGCGGTGGGCAGGTAGACCGAGCGGCTGCGCGCTTTGTAGGTGGTCACGGGGCTGACGAGCAGCGCGGGGCCGAACATGTACTCGTCGCTCACCTCGCGCGCCTTGGCGTCGGTGCGGAAGTCCATCACCAGCGGGCGCATCATGGTGCCGCCGTCGTGGGTGACGGCGCCGGCCAGCGAGTAGAGGTACGGCAGCAGGCGGTAGCGAAGGCGGTCGAACTTCAGCTCGGCCTTGTAGGTCGGGCTGGCGTCGCCGCCGAACTCCCACATCTCGCGCTTGGGGGTCTCGCCGTGCACGCGCAAGAGCGGCACGAAGGTCCCAAATTGGAACCAGCGGGTGTTGAGCTCGCGCCACTCCTCCAGGTCCTCGGGCTTGGGGTGGTCGGTGGAGAAGCGCGGCGGGACGGAGAAGCCGCCGATGTCCATCGACCAGTACGGCAGCCCGGAGACCGACAGCCCGAGGCCGGCCGGGATCTGCGCGCGCAGCGCCGTCCAGGTCGAGGTGATGTCGCCCGACCAGACCGCGGCGCCGTAGCGCTGCTGCCCGGCGAACGCCGACCGCGTGAGGATGAAGACGCGCTGGTCGGGGGCCGCCGCGCGCTGCCCCTCGTAGACGCTCTTGCTGTTCACCAGCGAGTAGCCGTTGAGCACGCGCGGCCCGGGGCCGAGCGCGGTGGGGTTCATGTGCGTGCGCTGGCCGTCGAGCGTGGGCGTCGGCAGCAGGTCCGGCTCGGAGGCGTCGAGCCACCAGGCGTCGACGTGCTTGCTGAACAGCGCCGTGTTGATCTGCGACCAGAACAGCTTCCCCGCCTCCGGGTTGAAGGCGTCGTAGAACGTATACGGATAGCCGCCGTCGCCGACCCAGTCGCGCAGCCCCTCGGCCAGGTTCAGGTGGTAGAGGAACCCCTGCGCGCGCAGCGCCTCGAAGTTCTTGGTCCCCGGGTAGAACTTCCCCCACACCGAGATCATCAGGTGGGCGTGCTTGGCGTGGATGTCGCGCACCCACTTGTCCGGGTCGGGGAAGCGCGCCGGGTCGAACTCGTGCGAGCCCCAGGCGTTCTCCTTCCAGTAGAACCAGTCCTGCACGATGTTGTCGAAGGGGATGCCCCGCTTGCGGAAGCCGTCGACGACGTCGAGGCTCTGCTTCGACGTCTCGTAGCGCTGCCGGCTCTGCCAGAGGCCGAGCGCCCACTTGGGGATCATCGGCGCCGCGCCGGTCACCCGCCGGTAGCCGGCGACGACCGCGTCGATGTCCGGGCCGTAGACGAAGTAGTAGTCGATCCCGTCGCCCACCTCGGACCAGAGAGAAGTTGTCGGCGGCGTCGGCGCCGGCGGCTTCCAGAGCAGCCGCACCGTCTCCATCCCCTGGTCCTTGCTCCACTCGAGCCGCACCTTGGCGCGCCGCCCGGCCTCCAGGTGGACGCGCGCCACCTCCTTCCACGGCAGCCACCCCTGGCGCCAGTGGTTGACCACCAGCTTATCGTCGATCCAGAGCTTGATGCCGCTGTTGGAGAAGGTCTGGAACAGGTAGTCGCCGGTCACCTCGGGCGCGAGCTCGCCCGACCAGCGCACGCTGGCGTCGCCCTCCGGCAGCCCGGGGTAGATGAGCGCGTCCGGCTTCTTCTCCTTGCTGGAGAGCTGGATGTCGACGATCCGGTCGACGCGCTCGCCGACCAGATGCTTGAAGTCGGCGCCCTGGTAGTACTGGCCGGTCAGGCCGCCGCGGTTCCCCTTGGCGTCGTAGAGCTGCTCGGCGGGGATCGGCTGCAGCGGCCGCAGGTCGCCGAAGCGGGTGAACGAGGGGTTGTCCCAGAGGACGCCCCAGCCGCGGCTGGAGACCAGGAAGGGGATGACGATCGTCCCGTTGTGCTGCCA
>DASZVW010000385.1:0-7123 GCA_035546895.1 Polyangia bacterium | reverse complement strand
GGGTTCAACGTGCAGTACTCCGAGCAGGGGTCGGGGAATATCCCGCCTCTAAACGGTCCCTCGGCGATCTCGCCGCCCACGCTGGAGTTCTCGCTCACCGGCGCGCTGCCGCTCTTCTACCAGCAGCAGGGCGAGATCAAGAAGGCCGAGGCCGACGCGCGCGCGCAGGACGCGCAGGCCGCCAAGCTGCGCGCGCAGGTGGTGGCCGACGTGGAGAACGCCTTCGCCGGCTACGAGACCGCGCAGCGCCAGGTCCAGCGCATGGAGGGGCGGCTGCTGGAGCGGGCGCGCCGCGCGCGCGAGCTGGTGGAGCTGCAGTATCAGAAAGGGGCCGCTTCCTTGCTCGAGTATCTGGACGCACAGAGGACCTACGTCGCCGCCAAGGGCGAGTACATCCAGGACCTGACCGCCTACTGGAACGCCATCTTCCAGATCGAGGCGGCCACCGCCACCCAGGTGATGCCGTGAGGCGGCCGGCGCTCGCCGGGGGCCTCACCGTCGCGGCGGCGGCGCTCGCGCTCGGCGGCTGCCGGAGCGCGCCCGCGGCGGCCAACGCCCTGCCGCAGCCGCCCGACGGCGAGGTCTGGCTGACGGCCCAGCAGGTGCGCGACGCCAAGGTGCGCGTCGAGCCGGTCACCCCCCACGCGGTGGGGAACGAGATCGTCACCAGCGGCAAGGTCGCCTTCGACGACCTGCGCGTCGCGCACGTCTTCTCGCCGGTGACCGGCCGGGTGAAGAAGATCCTGGCCAACCCGGGCGAGCGGGTGAAGAAGGGGGCGCCGCTGGCGATCATCGAGTCGCCCGACGTGGGGAACGCCTTCGCCGATTACGGCAAGGCGCAGGCCGACCTGGTCGCCGCCCAGCACGACGAGCAGCGCCAGAAGGAGCTCTTCCAGGCGCACGCCGGCTCGGAGCGCGACTACGAGTCGGCCGAGGACAACTACGGCAAGGCCAAGGCCGAGATGGAGCGCGCCAAGCAGAAGGCGCGCCTGTTCCGCGCCGGCTCGGCCGACTCGGTCACCCAGGAGTTCACGCTCCGGGCCCCCATCGAGGGGGAGGTGATCGCCCGCAACGTGAACCCGGGCATCGAGGTGCAGGGGCAGTACTCGGGCGGCACCGCCGTCGAGCTGTTCACCGTCGGCGAGCTCGACTCGGTCTGGGTGTTCGCCGACGTGTTCGAGATGGACCTGGCGCGCGTCCACAAGGACGCGCCGGTCAGCATCAAGGTGGTCGCCTATCCCGACCGGGCCTTCGCCGGCAAGGTCGACTGGATCTCCGACGCGCTCGATCCGGCGGCGCGCACGGCGCGCGTCCGCTGCTCGATCCCCAACCCCAGCCGCGAGCTCAAGCCCGAGATGTACGCCACGGTGGCCATCTCGGTGAACGCCCCCTCGGTGCCGGCGCTGCCGCGCGCCTCGCTGCTGCGGATCGGCGACCAGACAGTGGTCTTCGTGGAGACCGGCAACGCCCCCGACGGGCGGGTCAAGTTCAGCCGCCGGATCGTGGCGGTCAACGAGGACGAAGGCGCCGACTACCTGCCGATCGTGCGCGGCCTGGCGGCCGGCGACCAGGTGGTCACCTCGGGCGCGATCCTCCTCTCCGGAATGCTGTAGCCGCCATGATCCAGCGCCTGGTCCGGTTCGTCCTGCGGATGCCGGCCTTCGTGGTGATCCTGGCCGCCGGCCTGCTGGCGCTGGGGCTGTATTGCTACAAGCAGCTCGACATCGAGGCCTACCCCAACCCGGTGCCGCCGATGATCGAGATCATCACCCAGCCGAACGGCTGGAGCGCCGAGGAGGTCGAGCGCTACGTGACCATCCCGCTCGAGAACGGGCTCAACGGGATGATCGATCTCGACCACATCCGGTCGCAGTCGCTGTTCGGCCTCTCCGACGTGAAGTGCTACTTCACCTGGAACGTCGACTACCACACCGCCGAGCAGCGGGTGCTGAACCGGCTCAACTTCGTCAACCTGCCGCCGGGGATGTCGCCGCAGCTCTCCCCCTGGAGCGCCATCGGCGAGATCTACCGCTACGTGGTGCGCGGCGACGGCTACGACCTCACCCAGCTCAAGACCGCCGAGGACTGGACGCTGGAGCGGCAGTTCCGCCAGGCGCCCGGGGTGATCGACGTGGTCGGGTTCGGCGGCCTCACCAAGGAGTACCACGTCGAGGTCGATCCCTACCGCCTGAAGGGGCACGGGCTGACGCTGAACCAGCTGACCGCGGCGCTCTCCAACGCCAACCTGAACGTGGGCGGCCAGCGGCTGACGCTGGGCGAGCAGTCGTTCAACGTGCGGGGGATTGGCCTCTTCCATTCGTTGAACGACATCCGCGAGGTGGTGATCGCCGAGCAGCACGGGACGCCGGTGCGGGTGCGCGACGTGGCGGACGTCTCGATCGGGCACGCCCCCCGCCTGGGGATCGTGGGAAAGGACCTGGAGCCCGACGTGGTGCAGGGGACGGTCCTCATGCGCTACGGCGGCGACTCGCTGAAGACGCTGGCCAACGTCCACGACAAGGTCGACCAGATCGCCAAGTACCACATCCTGCCGCCCGGGATGCGGACCGAGACCTACTACGACCGCGCCAAGCTGGTCGAGCTGACCACCCACACCGTGATCGAGAACCTCATCACCGGCATGGTGCTGGTGGCGCTGGTGCTCTGGCTGTTCCTCGGGCACGGGCGCGCGGCGCTCATCACCGCGCTCAACATCCCGCTCGCGCTCATGATCGCCTTCGTCGGCATGGTGGCCACCGGGACGCCGGCCAACCTGATCTCGCTGGGGGCGGTCGACTTCGGGATCGTCGTCGACTCGACGGTGATCATGATGGAGAACATCTTCCGCCACCTCTCGCTGCCCGGGAAGCGCAACAAGATCGAGCGCATCCTGCTGGCCGCCAGCGAGGTCGGGCCGCCGATGTTCTCCTCGACGCTGGTGATCGCGGTGGCCTTCATCCCGCTGTTCACGCTGACCGGCGTGGCGGGGGTGATCTTCTCGCCGATGGCGCACACCTACGCCTTCGCCATCGGCGGCGCCATCGTCCTGGCGCTCACGCTGACGCCGGTCCTGGCCGAGCGCGGCCTGGCGATCGGCGCCGGCGGCGAGCGCGAGCCCGCGGACGCCGAGCACGAGCACGAGCACGACAACTTCATGATGCGGGCGCTCAAGCGCTTCTACATGCCGCTGTTCGCCTTCTCGCTCCGCCACAAGCGGGCCGCGGTGGCGATCGGCGCCGTGGTGGTGCTGGTGAGCCTGGGGGCGGGCTCGACGCTGGGGCGCGAGTTCATGCCCAAGCTGGAAGAGGGGAACTTCTGGATCCGCGCCACGCTGCCGATGTCGATCTCGCTCGAGCAGTCGTCGAAGTACGTGGGCCGCATGCGGGCGGTGATCCTCGGCTGCGCCGACGTCGAGCACTGCGACCTCGCGCACCGCGCGCGCCCCGAGATCACCACCGTGGTCTCGCAGCTCGGGCGCCCCGACGACGGCACCGACGTCTCCGGGTTCTACAACATCGAGCTGTTCGCGCCGCTCAAGCCGGCCAATGAATGGCCGCGGGGCGTGACCAAGGCGTCGATGACCGCCCAGCTGTCGCACGAGCTGCAGGAGGCCTTCCCGGGGGTCATCTTCAACTTCTCGCAGATGATCTCCGACAACGTCGAGGAGGCGATGTCGGGGGTCAAGGGGGAGAACACGGTCAAGGTGGTGGGGCCCGATCTGACGGTCAACGAGGCCAAGGCCAACGAGATCGTCGACGTGATGTCGACCGTGAAGGGGGTCGAGGACCTGGGCCTCTTCCCCTCGCTCGGGCAGCCCAACGTGCGGATCACGCCCGACCGCGTGCAGTGCGGCCGCTACGGCCTCAACGTGGGCGACGTGGAGGCGGTCGTGCAGGCGGCCATCGGCGGCCAGGCGATCACCCAGGTCTACGAGGGGGAGAAGCGGTTCGACCTCACCGTCCGCTGGGCGCCCGCCTTCCGCAAGGACCTGCGCGCGATCCGCGGCATCCTGGTGGCCACCCCCGACGGCGCGCAGGTGCCGCTCGGCCAGCTCGCCCAGATCGCCGAGGAAGAAGGCCCCTCGCTCATCTACCGCGAGGACAACCGCCGCTACGCGCCGGTCAAGTTCTCGGTCCGCGGGCGCGACCTGGCCTCCACCATCGACGAGGCGCGCGAGAAGATCGCCGAGCGGGTGAAGCTGCCGTACGACACCCACCTCGAGTGGGCGGGCGAGATCAACCAGCTCAACGAGGCCACCGGCCGCCTCATCCTCATCATCCCCATCACGCTGCTGGTGATCGCGATGCTGGTCTACTCGTCGGTGAAGAACTGGAAGGACATGCTGATCGTCCTGGGCGGCATCCCGGTCGCCTGCACGGGCGGCATCCTGGCGCTGCTCTTCACCCACACCCACTTCTCGATCTCGGCGGCGATGGGCTTCATCTCGATCTTCGGCATCTCGGTCCAGGACGCGCTCATCGTGGTCACCTACGCGCAGCGGCTGTGGGACGAGGGGCACGGCCTGGAGACCGGCGCGCGCGAGGCGGCCGAGCGGCGGCTGCGGCCGGTGCTGATGACCACCTTCGTGGCCATGCTGGGGCTGACGCCGGCCGCGCTCTCGCACGGCATCGGCGCCGACACCCAGAAGCCGCTGGCCATCGTGGTGATCGGCGGCGCGCTGATCCTGGCGGTGCTGCCGCGGCTGCTGCAGCCGGCGCTGCTGGTGCTGGCGCACGCGGGCGAGCGGCGCTGGACGCACCGGTCGGCCGCCGAGCGGGCGCTCGACGCCGCCCGCGCCGAGGCGATCAACCCGGCGCCCGATCCGACGCCGTCGTCGGCGTGACGGCCGGCGCCGCCTCGGCGGGCGGCACGCGGAAGAGCCGCCGCAGCCACGGCTCCGGCAGGTAGCAGGTGAGGAGCAGCGCGCTCATGAGGAGCGCGAACCAGATGACCGGCCCGAACATCAGCCCGATGAGCGCGTGCATGCCGAGCCCGGCCAGCACCGCGTAAGGGCGGGTCCAGCGGAGCGCGAACCAGAGCGGCGCCCCGGTCTCGAAGGTGACCGACAGGTACTGCAGCATCTGCCAGGCCCAGCCGGGGACCACGCGCCCGAGCAGCCAGGAGACCGTCGTCTGGTAGTCGTCGTGCAGGTGGCTCCAGAGGACGTCCTCGTTCAGCCAGTCACCCCGCAGCTTGGCGATCCCGGCGCCCGAGTACATCGCGCAGAGGAAGACCTGGAAGAAGCGGATGACGCCCCCCGCGACGTGGGTAGGGACCGGCGCGGCCGGGTCCCGACGGCGGCGCAGCCAGGCGTCGACGCCGTAGCGGGCGCCGCTGGGGCTGAGGCAGAGCGCCAGCGCCAGCATCGGCCCCAGCTTGCTGACGGTGAAGGCCTCCAGCCGGTCGGCCAGCGCCAGGTAGGCCAGCAGCGCGCTGAACAGCCCGGCCGAGAGGTGGGTGAGGAACCCGGCCGAGAGGCAGAGACCGGCGACGGTGGTGACGACCGCGATGGTCCAGGCGAGCGGCACCGGGATCGGCGGCACGTAGAGCGGCTGGCGCCAGTCGTGGCCGCCCAGGTACGGGACCCGGAAGCCGACCGTGGTCAGCCACTCGTCGGCGTGGATGAGCCGCGACGACTGGAACGCCAGCAGGATGAGCGGGAGGACGATGCGCGCGGAGGCCAGCCGCTCGATCGGCTGGGGCCGGTCGAGCCAGTCGCGCAGGCGCGTCTGCCAGGTGCTCCGGGGCGGTGGGCGCCTCATGGCGTGGCCGCCTGATCACAGCGCCGGGTCCGCTCGTCGGAGCTCGTCACGTACCAGTACTTGCGCACCACCGACTGCGGATAGTCGGTGAGCGGCAACCTCTGGTAGCGCGGCTCCGGCGTGTCCACGGGCGGGATCGGGATCCGCAGGCTGAGCAGCATGACGCCGCCGATGCGCGCCTCGGGGTGCGCGCGATTCTGCTCCTTGACGATGAAGTCGTCCATTGCCTCCAGCACGCGCCGCTGGTGGGCGTGGAAGAACATCGCCCGGTAGAAGCGGCTCTCCTTGTCGTCGCGGCGGATGGGGAAGAACGGCCGCACGTCGATCTCCTCGAACTTGCCGACGTCGCAGCGCCACCCCTCGGCGCGCCACTCGATCACGTCGCGCGCCGCGTGCGGGAACAGCGCCGCCTCCTGGAAGAAGAACCGGACCGGCAGCGGCAGGATCCGATCGGGGAGGTTGAGCCCCGCGCCGTCCATCCAGACGAACAGCGCGTAGAGCGCCCCCAGCACCATCGCGATTCGGCGCGCCCGGGGGCCGAGCCACGGCTCGGCCATGAGGCGCTTGTCCCGCTCGGGCTTCGCCGCAGGCATGGGCTTCGATCTATCAAGACTTCCGGCGTCTCGTCCAAAGCCAATCGTCGGCCGGCCCACTTACCGGCTACCGATCGCGCGCGTCCTTCATCTGAAGAAAGGAGGATCTGGTCATGAAGAGGATTTTGACGGCTGTGCTCGGGGTGGCCCTGATGGCCGCTCCAGGTGCGGCGTTCGCGCGCGGGGGCGGCGGCTCCCACGGCGGCGGCGGGTTCCACGGCGGCGGCGGCTTCCACGGCGGCGGCTTTCATGGCGCGCCGGCCGCGGGGTTCCACGGCGGCTTCCACGGCGCCGGGCCCGGCTTCCATGGTGGCTTCCACGGCCCCGCTTTCCGGGGCGGGCCCGGCTTCCACCACGCGCCGATCGGTATCCGCCCGGTCGGCGGCCGTATCTGGATCGGCCCGCACTGGGGCTGGCGCGGCGGCGCCAACGTCTGGATCGGCGGCGCCTGGTCGTACCCGCCTTATCCGGGCTGGTACTGGATCCCGGCGCACTGGATCTGGAACGGGTACACCTGGGTCTGGCAGCAGGGCTACTGGTCGCCGACCGAGTACTGAGGCGTCCGCCGAGATCGGGCCGCTCCGGCTCGACCTCGACGGGTGGACGTGACCGGCGGCTGACTCAGCGGCGGGAGCTGCGTACCGACGCCTTGGCGCGACGGCGGAGACGTGCGAAGCCGAACGCCGCCAGCAGCAGCGCCAGGCCGCCGGCGTCCGGTCCGCCCGAAGCGTCGCAGTTGCAGCTCTTGATCCCGCCTTCTTCATGGAC
>DASZVW010000384.1:0-24640 GCA_035546895.1 Polyangia bacterium | reverse complement strand
ATGGTTCTCGCCAAATCGAGCGAAGCACCGCTCGAGGGCGTCCATCTTCAGGGCAAACACCGCGTCGCGTTCGATTCGTCGCCGGTCGTTCAGACCACGCCCCCAGGCCGCCAGCCGGCCGAGATCGTCGCCCAGGTCGCCGGCGCCGGGGACCTCCTCTATCCGAAGGTAGAGGGGGTTGTGAAACAGCCGGCTGCTCGGGAAATAGGGGCTCGCTTCGATCGGCACCGCGGGCGTCGGCGCGGTCAGCGGGTTGACCATCAGGAGGTCCGCGCCGCCGCCGGCGGCCCAGCGGCCGAGGCGGCGGAGATCGGCCAGGTCGCCGATTCCCCAGCTGGCGCGCGAGCGGGCGGCGTAGAGCTGCACCGCCCACCCCCAGGCCCGGAAGGCGTCGGGGAGGTGACAGGCCCTGGGGCAGCCGATGACCCGGATCGGACGCTCGGCGCCGTCCTCGAGAAACTCGTGGTACCCGAGAGGGAGATCGCCGCGCGCGCCGGCGGCCAGGCGCCGCTGCCCGCCGTCCTCGAGGCTCAACAGGCCGGGACCGGGAGCTTCGAAGACGCGGGCCTCGTCGCCCCGGACGGTGACGACGTCGGCGAAGACGCCCGTGCTCGCCGGCCCCCGCCCGCCACCTGCGTCCCGCGCCGGCCGCATCGCCGCGACGAGGGCGTCGACGGTCTTCGGGGATGCGCGCCGCGTTTTGCCGAGCGCGTCGACGTAGCTCTCGTCGATGCTCCACGCCTGGGCGCGCGTCATGTCCGGCCGGTCCCGGCGCGCGCCGCCAGGATGACGGCCGTGGCCGGAGGCAGGAGATCAGGCGGGGCGGGTTCGCCCGAGGGACCGTCGCTGCGGAAGATGACCTCCTCGGTCCCCGACCGCGGACCGAGCTCGCCGAACGGCGCCGCGCTCCGGCCGAAATTCACGAGCAACGTCCGCTTCTCGGCGCCTGACCTGCGCTCGACGATCAGCACCTCCCCGACGGCGCGCGCCTGGAGACCCCGTCGCGTGGCGTCCCGCAACACCGGATCCGAGCGCCGGAGGCGGAGCAGCTCCCGGTAGAGGGCCAAGACGCCCGCGTGCGGGTCGGTGCGGCGTTCATCCCAATTCAAGCGCGAGCGCTCGAAGGTCTGCGCCGCCTGCGGATCGGGGATGGCGTCGCGAAGGGCGGGGTCGGCGAAGGCCTTGAAGTGGCGGAACTCTTGGCGGCGTCCCTCCGAGATGAGCTTGCCGAGCCCCTCCTCGTGGTTCGTGAAGTACTGGAACGGGGTGGTGGCCGCCCACTCCTGTCCCATGAACAGAAGCGGCGTCGCCGGGAGGAACAGGAGCAGCATCGAGGCGGCGCGGTACTGCTCGAGCGAGATCGCCGCGTTGAGCCGGTCGCCCATCGCCCGGTTGCCGACCTGATCGTGGTTCTGAATGCAGTACACGAAGGCGGCCGCGTCGAGGTCGGTGGCCGGTTTGCCGCGCGGCTTGCCCGTCAGGGGGAAGGTCTGACCCTCGAACAGCCAGCCACGCTCGATGACGCGGGCGATCTCGGCGGCGCCCGGCTGGTAGCAGGCGAGGTACCCGTCGCGTTCGCCGGTCAGGCTGACGCGCACGACGTGATGAAAGTCGTCGGCCCACAGCGCGTCGAGGCCGAGCTTTCGGACGGCGTCCGGATCGTTGCGCTCGTCCTCGGCGATGAGCAGGGGGCGCGGATCGAGCTCGGAGACGCGGTCGACCAGCTCGCGCAGGAGGTGCCGCGGCGACGGGTCGGTGATGGCGTGAATGGCGTCGAGCCGCAGCCCGTCGAAATGGAACTCGCGCAGCCAATAGAGCGCGTTGTCGAGGACCAGCCGCCGCATCAGCGGATGTGCATAGTTCGGCGAGTCGCCCCAGGCGTTCTTGATCTCACTGGTGAAGTAGTCCGGGCTGTAGCTCGTGAGGTAGTTGCCGGCGGGGCCGAAGTGGTTGTAGACGACGTCGAGGAACACCGCGAGGCCGAGCCCGTGGGCCTGGTCCACCAGGGCCTTCAAGTCGGCGGGGGTCCCGTAGGGGGCGTGGGGCGCGAACAGGGCCACGCCGTCATAGCCCCAGCCGCGGGCGCCGGCGAAGGCCGCCAGCGGCATCAGCTCGACGGCCGTGACGCCCAGCTCGGCCAGCTCGGGCAACCGCTTGGCGACGCCGGCATACGTCCCCTCCGGCGAGAAGGTGCCCACGTGCAGCTCGTAGACGACGTGCTCGGCGAGCGGGCGGCTCACGGGGCGGTGTCTCCAGCCGTACGCCGGATCGACCACCAGCGCAGCCCCGTCGACCCCTTCCGGCAGAAACCGCGCGTAGGGGTCGGGCAGCTCTTGCCCGTCGAGCACCAGCTTGTAACGGGTGCCGTACCCGGCGCCGGGGATCTCGACGCGCCAGAACCCGGCGCTCCCCTCGCCGGCGGCGCGAGTCATCGGATGGAGCGCGCCGGGCGTGCCGTCGGCCTGGTAGAGACGGACCTGGCAGCGCGCCGCCGTCGTGGTGTAGAGGCCGACGTGGAGACGACCGTCTTCGACCGTGGCGCCGAGCAGAGGCGGTTGGGCTTCGCTCATCTCGAGGCCTTCAAGAACAACGCCGCCAGCGGCGGCAGGGTGAGGTTCAGGGAGAAGGGCCGGCCGTGAGAGGGGACCGGGGTCGCCTCGACGGCGCCCACGTTTCCATGGTTGCTGCCGCCGAACGACCCGGCGTCGGTGTTCAGGATTTCAGCCCACACCCCTTCCGCCGGGACGCCCAGCCGATAGTTGAATCGGGGGACCGGCGTGGCGTTGAAGACTGCCAGGAGCTGCTCCCGGGGCGCGCGGCCTCGGCGAAGGAACGCGTAGACGCTGTTCTCGACGTCGTCGGCGGCGATCCACTCGAACCCCGTCGGATCGGCGTCGCGCTCGTGAAGGCAAGACTCCGACCGGTAAAGACGATTCAGCTCCCCGACCAGGAGCTGGAGCTGGCCGTGCGCGGGGTTCTCCTCCAGGAGATGCCAGTCGAGGCTGCGGTCGTGGTCCCACTCGCGTCGCTGGCCGAACTCCCCGCCCATGAAGAGGAGCTTCTTGCCGGGCTGCGCCCACATGTACGCGTAGAGGAGCCGCAGGGTGGCGAACTTCTGCCAGTCGTCGCCCGGGATCTTCTCCAGCAGCGAGCGTTTCCCGTGCACGACCTCGTCGTGCGACAGGGGCAGCACGTAGTTCTCGCTGCCGAGATAGAGACCGCGGAAGGTCAGCTTGTTGTGGTGGTAGCGGCGGTAGACCGGATCGACGGAGAAGTAGGCGAGGGTGTCGTGCATCCAGCCCATGTCCCACTTGAGACCGAAGCCGAGGCCGCCCAGGTAGGTGGGCCGTGAGACGCGGGGCCAGGCGGTCGACTCCTCGGCGATCGTCTGCACGTCGGGGTAGTCGCGGTAGACGGACAGGTTGACCGCCTTGAGGAGATCGATCGCGGCCAGGTTCTCGTTCCCCCCGAACTGGTTGGGGACCCACTCGCCCGGCTTGCGCGCGTAGTCGAGGTACAGCATCGAGGAGACCGCGTCGACCCGCAGGCCGTCGACGTGATAGCGGTCGAGCCAGAAGTGCGCGTTGGAGAGGAGGAAGCTGCGCACTTCATTGCGGCCGTAGTTGAAGACGGCGCTCCCCCACTCGGCGTGCAGGCCCTGGCGTGGGTCGGCGTGCTCGTAGAGGTGCGTGCCGTCGAAAAAGACGAGGCCGTGCTCGTCGGTGGGGAAGTGCGCCGGCGTCCAGTCGAGGATCACGCCGATGCCGGCGCGGTGGAGCGCGTCGACGAGGAACATGAAGTCCTGCGGGGTGCCGTAGCGGGCGCTGGGCGCGAAGAAGGACGTCACCTGATATCCCCAGGAGCCGTAGAACGGGTGCTCCATGACGGGGAGGATCTCCACGTGCGTGAAGCCGGTCCGCTGGAGGTGCTCCACCAGCCGGGGCGCCAGGGCGCGAAAGTCGAGCGGTCGATCGGGACGGGCGGGATCCCGCATCCAGGAGCCGAGGTGGACCTCGTAGGCGGAGATCGGCGCGTCCAGGGCGTTGCGCGAGCGCCGGGTGGCCATCCAGTCCTGGTCGCCCCAGGGGTAGTCGAGCGTCGCGACCCGCGAGGCGGTCCCCGGCGGCCGCTCGGTCGCGAACGCGAACGGATCGGCTTTGTCGACGGTGTAGCCGCCGTGGCGGGAGCGGATGTGGAACTTGTATCGCTGCCCCTCGCCGGCCTCCGGGACGAAGGCCTGCCAGACCCCCGTCGACCCCAGGGCGCGGAGGGGGGCGGCCCCCACGCGCCAGCCGTTCCAGTCGCCCACCACGTCGACCGTCTCGGCGTTGGGGGCCCAGACGGCGAACCGGGTGCCGCGCTCCTTCCCCTGGGCGGCGGGGTGGGCCCCCAGCTTCTCGTACAGGCGCGCGTGGGTCCCCTCGGCCAGGAGGTGCACGTCGATCTCGCCAAGCGTTCCCGAGCGCGCCGTCATGTCGCCTCCCCGGACGCGGCAATGGCCGAGAGGCCCGCGAGCGGGATGCCGACCCAGTCGGGCCGGTTGTCGAGCTCGTACCCGACCTCGTAGATCACCTTCTCGAGCTCGAAGATCGTGAGGAGGCGCGCCAGTTGTTCGCGATCGCGCGGAATGAACGCCGCCGATCCGACCGTCGCGAAGTACGCGCGCAGGAAGGCCAGGGTGATCTCGCGCGTCCACAGCCTGCCCCAGTGCGGCAGCTCGGTCCGTGTCGAGGTCGCGGCCGAGGCGGCGTGGCGCTCCCGAAGAGCGGCGGCGGGAGCATAGTCGAAGGAGCGGACCATCCCCATCACGTCGCGGAGCGGGGAGGCCTTGGCCCGCCGCTCCGCGAGCGGACGGGCGGGCTCGCCTTCGAAGTCGATGATCGTGAAGCCGCCCCCGGCGAGCGCCAGGATCTGGCCGAGATGCAGGTCGCCGTGCGTGCGCGTCTTCTGCGCGTCGAGCGGTTCGTCGCGGACTTCCGCGAGCTGCCGCCGGAGTGCTTCGCGCGCGCCGGGGGCCAGCGAGGCGCGCGCGAGCAGGCTGGCCTCCCCGCCGAGCGAGGCGGCGTCGGTCTCGAGCTTCGCCCGCAGCGTCTCGAGAGCGCGGTCGAGCATTCCCCCGGCGCGCGCGGCGACCGCGGCGCGGTCGGAGGCGGTGAGCGGCTCGGGGAGGAAATCGGCCCCGGCCTCCTCCGCGGCGGCGCCGCGGGCGAGCGCCAGGTGCAACTCCCCGATCCGGCGGCCGAGGACGCCGGCGTGACGGTAGAAAGGTCCGATCGTCGCCTCGGCGGCGGGCCAGGGAGCGCGGGCGAGCGCCGTCAGGAGGGAAGGGCCCCCGGCCAGCCGCGGCAGGTTCGGCGCCGGGCTCGAGACCCGGCTGAAAAACTGGTCGAGCTCGCGCAACGCCAGCGACCAGGCGTCGCCATCGTTGGCCACGAGCTCGTGGACGATGCCGAGCGCGCGCGGCGGCCCGTCGTCGGGGTGATAGGTGACGGTGCCGAGGACCCGCGGCGCGCAGGGGGGGCGGCAGTTCCGCGTGAGGTACTCACCCATCTCCACCTCGGGGCTGGGTCCGCTCTCCAGCCGGCGGTAGACCTTGAGGAGCGCGCGGTCGCCGAACATGACGGTCGAGTTCGTCTGCTCGAGCCGGGGCACCCTGGGGAGGGGGCGTTCGTCCCTCATGACCTCGGCGAAGAGCGGCGAGGCGTTGCCGTGCAGCTGGCCCGCTTCGCCGCGGCGGCTTCCCGCGGTGCTCGCCAGGTCGAAGAGCGCCGCGGCGGCCGTCCCGGTGACCAGACCGTCGCGAAGGTCCTCGGTCGGACGCGCCTGGTCCCGATCGGGGGTGATGTCGGCGTTCCTTCGGGAGAGCGGGACGACATAGTGGTCGGCTTCGCCCTCGGCGTAGCTAACCTCCAGCAATCCCAAAACCTCGTTGGCGGACGGCAGCGCGTCCGCGTCGAGGGGGACCAGGTCGACGAGCCGCGCCCCTCGCGGAACGCGGGCCTTGGCGCGAAACCAGCGGCGCCCGCGCACGTACTCCAGGAGACGCGCCGCCAGGCGCTCGCGCCCCCCGTCGCCGAGGCGGGCGCTCCAGGTATCGCCGCCGGCCCGCGGGGCGTTCATAGGTAGTACTCGAACGTCCGCTCCGAGCGGACGTGCCGGCGGATCCGGAAGATCTGCGCCGGCATGACCGCCGGGTCGAGCTTCACGAAGTTGCGGGCTCCGCGCCACAGGTACCGGGCGTCGCCCAGAAGGTCATGCACCTGGAACGTGGCCTCCGGCTCGAGTCCCAGGCTCGAGAGCTCGAGCGACACCCAGCCGCTCTGCGTGTGGTGGGGATCGAGGTTGACGACCACCAGGAGCGTGTCGCCGTCCTCGGCACGGCGGCTGTAGCAGAGGAGGGTGTCGTTGTCGGTCGGGTGAAACGCCGTCCCGGCGAACCGTTGAAGCGCCGCGTTCTCCCTCCGGATCTGGTTGAGGCGCTTGATGACCGGGCGGAGGCTGTCCGCGCGGTCGAGATCCCAGCTCCGGATCTCGTACTTCTCGTTGTGCGCGTACTCTTCCGACCCCGGTCGGGCCTCGTGCTCCTGCAGCTCGAACGGCGGCCCGTAGATGCCCCAGCTGGGCGAGAGCGTGGCTGCCAGGACGGCGCGGGCGATGAACGCGCCCCGACCGCCGAGCTGCAGGTGCTCGGGGAGGATGTCGGGCGTGTTCGGCCACAAGCTGGGGCGGAAGAATTCGCGCATCTCGGTGCCGGCCAGGGACCGAATGTATTCACTGATCTCGGCTTTGCTGGTCCGCCAGGTGAAGTAGGTGTACGAGAGCGAGAAGCCGACCTTGGCCAGGACCGCCATCAGCTTCGGGCGCGTGAACGCCTCGGCCAGGAAGATGACGTCCGGGTGGCGCGCCCTGACCGCGCCCAGGCACCAGGCCCAGAACGGGATCGGCTTGGTGTGCGGGTTGTCGACCCGGAACACGCGGACGCCTTGCGCGATCCAGAACAGAAACACATCCCGCAGCTCCTCCCAGAGGCCGGGGGCTCCGAAGTCGAACGGGTAGATGTCCTGGTACTTCTTGGGTGGATTCTCGGCGTACTGGATCGAGCCGTCGGCCCGGTGGATGAACCACTCGGGGTGCTCTTTGACGTAGGGGTGGTCCGGAGAGACCTGAAAGGCGATGTCGAGCGCGACCGCCAAGCCCAGCCTTCGAGCCTCCGCGACCAGATCGCGAAAGTCCTCGAGGGAGCCGAGGTGGGGGTGGACGGACTTGTGCCCCCCTTCGGCCGCGCCCACGGCCCAGGGGCTGCCGGGATCGCCGGGTTCGGCGGTCAGGTTGTTGTCGCGCCCTTTTCGGTAGGTGCGCCCGATCGGGTGGATGGGCGGCAGGTAGAGGACGTCGAACCCCATGTCGGCGACGTAGGGGAGCCTCCGGCGGGCGTCGCTGAACGTCCCGTGGCGACCGTCCGCGCCGCACGAGCGCGGGAACATCTCGTACCAGCTGTTGAAGCCGGCCAGGGGAGGCTCGACCAGCAGCGGCAGCGCGGGGTCGTGGACAGTCTGGGCGCCGCGGTCCGGATGCGCGGCCATCAAGGCCGCCGCTTCGGCGGACAACGCCGCGGCGGCGCGGCTCGCCTGATCGCCCGGCGCGCGTAGAGACGCCGCGGTCTCCCCCAGCTTGCCGGCGCCGGGGTGCCGTCGCTCGGCGGCCCTCTCGGCCGCGGCGGCGAACAGCTCGGCGCCTCCGCGCAGCTCGACCTCCACGTCTTGGCCCGCCTCCAGCTTGCGCCGCAAGCCGTCCGCCCAGGAGCCGTAGCGGTCGACCCAGGCGGCCACGGTGTACTGCCAGGCGCCGACGGCGTCGGGCGTGAAGGCGGCCCGCCAGCGATCGTTCTCCAGCGGGGCCAGCGGGGCCTCCAGCCAGGCGGAAGCGTCTGGCCTTCGGTAAAGCAGGGCGCCCGCCAGGTGGTCGTGGCCGTCGACCAGGAGATCCGCCTCGACCACCAGCCGCTCGCCGACCGTCCGTTTGACAGGGTAGCGGCCGCCGCCCACGGCCGGCGCGAGCGCCTCGATGACGACGCGGCGCCGGCTGTCGGGGACCGGTCTCGGCTGGGCCAGGTCGGCCACCGCCCAAAGGTGGGTTCCGGCCTCCGGCTGTCAACCGCCGTGTGTAAACTGATGAGATTGGTCCCGGGCGACGAACAAGAGAAGTCAGCCGTTCGCGAAGGTTTGAGCGCGCTGGCCATCGAGCGCCTGGTGCTGGCCATTCACGACGCCAGCTTCCCGAGCCGGCAGGACGAGGACCTCGGACGCGGATCGCCCTATAGCCAGGGAGCGCGGGCGTTCCTGCGGTTCTCGAGGGACCTCGGATTCGACGGCCTCCAGCTCGGTCCGCAAGGCGAGACGACGCTGATCAATCCGTCTCCCTACGACGGCGCGATCTTCAGCCGGAACGTCTCCTCGCTGGCGCTGGGGGCGCTGGAGCGCGCGGCGGATCCGGACTGGCGGCTCCTTGCCGCGGGGTTGCTGGAGCCGCTGGTGGCGCGCTGCCCGCCGGGGCCGCCCGATCGGGCCAGACAGGCGTATGCCTGGCAGGCCACGCGAAAGGCGCTGGCGCAGCTTCACGACCGGTTCGCGGCGCGGCGGGCCGCTCACCCCGAGCTGTCGTCGCGGTTCGAGCGCTTCCGAGAGCGTCGCGGTCGGCTCCACGCCATCGACGGGACGTTCGAGGCCCTGGCGGCGGAGCACGGGACGGACGACTGGCGCCTCTGGCCGGGGCCCGAGCGGGGGGCCGTCGATCGGGATCTCTGGTGCCCGCCGCCGGGGCTGGAGGAGGCGGCGCGGGCGCGCCGCCTCGCCCTGGGGCGGTCCCGCGCGCGCGAGATCGAGCGGCACCTGTTCGGCCAGTTCGTGCTCGCGGAGCAGCATGCCCTGTTGCGCGAGTCCGCCGCGCGCGAGGGGCTGGCGCTGTTCGGCGATCTGCAGATCGGGTTCTCGCAGCGTGACATCTGGAGCCGGCGCGCGCTCTTCCTCGGCGACTACGCCATGGGCGCGCCGCCCAGCCGCACCAACCCGGCCGGTCAAGCCTGGGGCTACCCGGTCCTCGATCCGGCGCAGTACTTCGCGGCCGGCGGCGGCGGGCGACCGGGGCCGGTGCTGGCCTTCGCCGCCGAGCGCATCGGCCGGCTGCTGGAAGACTTCGACGGCATTCGCATCGATCATCCCCACGGGCTGGTCTGTCCGTGGGTCTACGACGCGCGCCACCCGGATCCCGCGCTGGCGGTCGGGCACGGCGCTCGCCTGTTCTGCTCCCCGGGCCTGGCCGACCATCCGGACCTCGCGCGCGTCGCGATCCCGCGCCCGGAGCAGCTCTCTTCGGATCCCGGCGTCGTTCGATACGCCGACGACTGGGTCCGCCGGCTGGACGACGAGCAGGTCGCCCGCTACGGCGTCTTGTTCGATTCGCTGATGGGCGAGGTCGCCGCCGCCGGCCGCCAAGCCGCCGACGTCGTTTGCGAGGTCTTGAGCACCTGGCCCTATCCCTTGCGGCGGGTGATGGAACGGCACGGCCTCGGCCGCTTCTGCGTCACCCAGAAGGCGGATCTCATGCGCGCCGACGACGTCTATCGCAGCGAGAACGCCGGTCCCCGCGACTGGATCATGGTCGGGAACCACGACACCCGCCCCGTCTGGCTCCTGGCCGAAGAGTGGCACGGGACGGCGGTCGGGACCGAGCGCGCCGCGTATCTCGCGGAGCGCCTCATGCCGAGGTCCGAGCTGCGCCCCGATCTGGCGCGGTGGCTGGCGGCCGATCCGCGTCACCTCTGCCACGGGATGTTCGCCGAGCTGTTCGCGTCCCGGGCGCGCCGGGTCTCCGTGTTTTTCGCCGACCTAGTCGGCAGCAAGGAGACCTACAACCGGCCGGGCGTCGTCAGCCCGGAGAACTGGACGCTCCGACTGTCGTCGGACTTCGAATCGCTTTACGGCGCGCGCCGCGAGGCCGGGGCAGCCTTCGATCTCCCCCTGGCGCTGGCGCTGGCCGCCGTCTCCCGGCATGCGGGCGCCGGCGAGCCCGAGCGCGAACGGCTCCGAAGGACGGGGAAGGAGCTGTGGCGGGTGGCGCGCCGTTCGTTGGCGGGCACCACCGCGGGGCTCGGCGCTCTGATCGAAGCCGCGATCCCGGGCTGACGTCCTCCTCGCCGTCGGGGGCGTCGCCCCTGACGCGCCGGGCGCGCGTGCTTACATTCTGCGCCGATGCGAGACATCTGGCCGGGCGCTCCGTTCCCTCGCGGGGCGACTTTCGACGGACGCGGCGTCAACTTCGCCGTCTACTCGCAGGTGGCGACGCGGGTGGAGGTGTGTCTCTACGATCCCGCCGAGCCGGCTCGCGAGCTCGAGCGGTTCGATCTGACGGAACGGCACGGCCACACCTGGCACGGCTACGTCCCGGAGCTCGGCCCCGGCGCGCTCTACGGGCTCCGGGTGCACGGGCCCTACGAGCCCCGGCGCGGGCACCGCTGCAACCCCAACAAGCTGCTGGTGGACCCCTGCGCCCGCGCCGTGTTCGGCGAGGTGGACTGGAGACAGCCGGTCGCGGGGTACAAGCCCGGCGACGAACAGGCCGATCTCTCGTTCGACGAGCGCGACAGCGCGCCCGGCGTCCCGAAGTCGGTGGTCGTCGACGATCGCTTCGACTGGGGCGACGATCGGCCACCGGGGACGCCGTGGCGCGACACCATCATCTACGAGCTCCACGTCCGCGGGTTCACCAAGCGGCACCCCCAGGTCCCGGAATCGCTGCGCGGAACCTACGCCGGCCTGGCGCATCCCGCGGCCATCGAGCACCTGACCAGCCTGGGGATAACGGCGGTGGAGCTGCTGCCGGTCCACGAGTTCGCCGACGACGGCTTCTTGATGGATCGCGGCCTGCACAACTACTGGGGCTACAGCACGCTCGCCTACTTCGCCCCCGAGCAGCGCTACGCCGCCGACAAGGCGCCGGGCGGTCAGGTCGCCGAGTTCAAGGCGATGGTCAAGGCGCTGCACCGGGCGGGCATCGAGGTGATCCTCGACGTGGTCTACAACCACACCTGCGAGGGGAATCACCTCGGCCCCACGCTCAGCCTGCGCGGGATCGACAACGCCACGTACTACTGGCTCATGCCCGACGCGCGCTACTACCTGGACTTCACCGGGACCGGGAACAGCATCAACGCGTCCAGCTTCGAGGCGGCGCGGCTGATCGTCGACAGCCTCCGCTACTGGGTGACCGAGATGCACGTCGACGGCTTCCGGTTCGACTTGGCGACCACGCTCGGGCGGGTCGGGCGGGGCGAGTTCAACCGGGGCGCGTCGATCTTCCAGATCATCGACCAGGATCCCATCCTCGGGCGCGTCAAGCTGGTCGCCGAGCCCTGGGACGTCGGTCTCGGCGGCTACCAGGTGGGCAACTTCCCGCAGCCGTTCCGCGAGTGGAACGGGCTCTACCGGGACGCCATCCGCCGCTACTGGAAGGGGGACCAGAACCTGGCCTCCGAGGTGGGCTACCGCCTGACCGGATCGGCGGACCTCTATCAGGGCCATCTGCGGCCGCCCCAGGCGAGCGTCAACTTCATCACCGCGCACGACGGCTTCACGCTCCACGACCTCGTGAGCTACGGCGGCAAGCACAACGAGGCCAACGGCGAAGGGAACCAGGACGGCGCCGACGACAACCAGTCGTGGAACCACGGCGCCGAGGGCGAGACCGAGGACGCCGAGATCGTGGCGCTGCGGGAACGGCAGAAGCGGAACATGCTGGCGACGCTGCTGCTGTCGCAGGGGGTTCCGATGCTCCTCGCCGGCGACGAGATGGGCCGGACCCAAGGGGGCAACAACAACGGCTACTGCCAGGACAACGAGATCTCCTGGCTGGATTGGAACCTCGACGATCGCCGGCGCGCGTTGCTCGACCACACCCGGCGGATGATCGCGCTACGCCGCAAGCACGGCGTCCTCCGCCACGACAGGTTCCTGATGGGCGACTTCATCTGGGACTCGCAGTTCAAGGATCTCGCCTGGCTGCGCCCCGACGGGACCGAGATGGCGCCGGAGGACTGGCAGCAGCCCTGGATCACCTCGTTCGCGCTCATGCTGGGCGGGGACGCGATCCACATGGTCGACGCCAAGGGCAAGCGCCTCATCGACGACGGGCTCCTGATGCTCATGAACGCCCACCACGAGCCGATCAAGTTCCAGCTGCCGAGCGAGGGCGGCACGGCGTGGTTCGTGGAGGTCGACACCTCGCGCGACGTCGGGGGCGACCAGGCCAGGCCGCTCTCCGGCGAGCACGAGGTCTGCGGGCGCTCGCTGGTCCTGCTGCGCCAACCGCTGGAGGCCGAGGCCGTCCGAGAGGCGGCCGCGGCGCCCTCCCGGATCGCGCGCCAGGAACGGCAACGCCGCCGGCGGCGGGCGGGCGTCGTCTTGCCGCTGTTCTCGGTCCGATCCAAGGCGAGCTGGGGCGTCGGCGACGTCAGCGACATCCCGCGCTTCGCCGCCTGGGCGGGGCGCGCCGGGTTCTCGCTCTGGCAGATGTTGCCGGTCAACGAGACGACGGGGGCCGATCCGAGCCCGTACGCCTCGATGTCCACCTTCGCTCTCGATCCGGTCTATCTATCGCTCGACGATTGCGAGGATTTCGCCGCCGCCGGGGGGCGGGGAGCGCTCTCCGCCGAGATCCGCGAGCGCCTGGAGGCGGCCGCCGCCGCGCCGCTCGTCGACTGGGGAGCCGTCCGGGCGGTGAAGCGGGCGGCCATCGAGCAAGCCTTTGCCCGCTTCCTCCGCGAGGAGCGGGACAAGCGGACGGCGCGCGCCCACGAGCTGAGCCTCTTCCAGCGGGACAATCGGGGCTGGCTCGAGGACTACGCCCTCTTCGCCGTGCTCCACGAGAAGCTGGGCAGAAGCTGGCTGGACTGGCCGCAGGACCTTCGCGATCGGCAGCCGGGCGCGCTCATGGCCGCGCGGGCCGAGCACGCCGAGGCGATCCTGCGCGCCAAGTGGGTCCAGTGGCAGCTCGATCGGCAGTGGCGGCGCGCGCGCCGGGAAGCCAGCCCGGCCGGCGTCCAGTTGATGGGCGATCTCCCGTTCGTGACCGGGATGGACGCCGCCGACGTCTGGGCCAACCGGGATCTGTTCCGGGTCGACCAGCACGTGGGGACGCCGCCGGACGACGTCTCGCCCGAGGGGCAGGACTGGGGACTGCCGGTCTACAACTGGGACGCCTTCGAGCGGGAGGACTTCGCCTGGATGAAGGCGCGGGCGATGCGCGCCGGCGATCTCTTCGGCAGTTACCGCGTCGATCACGCGCTCGGCTTCTATCGGACCTTCTTCCGGTCGATCGACGGTCGGACCACCGGGTTCACGCCGGCGGACGAGCCGACCCAGATCGCCCTCGGCGAGGAGATCATGCGGGTCATGAACCGGTGGGGTGAGGTGATCGCCGAGGACCTGGGGACGGTGCCGCCTTTCCTGCGCCCCTCGCTCGAGAAGGTCGGCGTCCCCGGCTACCGCGTCCTGCGCTGGGAAAAAGACGGCGAGACCTACCGCGATCCGGCCGCCTGGCCGCCGACCTCGGTCGCGACCAACGCCACCCACGACACCGACACCACGGCTGCCTGGTACGACGCGCTGCCGCCCGAGGAGCGGGAGAGGCTGCGGCAGATCCCGGCGCTGAAGTCGATCGATCCGGGCAAGCCCTTCGACGACCAGGTCCGGGATCTCCTCCTGCGCGCGATCTACGAGGCGCCGTCGACGATCTCGCTGGTCACCTTCCAGGACGCGATGGGGAGCCGCGAGCGCGTCAACGTCCCGGGCAAGGTCGATCCGGCGAACTGGACCTACCGCACCAGCGCCACCGTCGAGGCGCTTCTCGCCGACGCGTCGACCATCGAGCGGCTGGCGGCGCTGGCCGCCGACTCGGGACGCCAGAAGGCCGCGTCGCCGGCCGCGGCGGGCTCATGAAGACCCGCGCCCCGATCGTTCCCGGCGCGACGTACCGGGTCCAGCTCACCAAGGACTTCACCCTCCGCGACGCGCTCGGGTTGGTGGACTACTGGCACGCGCTGGGCATCACCGATCTCTACGCGTCGCCCATTTTGAAGGCCCGGCCAGGGAGCGTCCACGGGTACGACGTGGTCGACCCGACCACCATCAACCCCGAGATCGGCAGCGACGACGACCTGGCGCGCCTGCACGAAGCGCTGGCGGCCCGGAAGATGGGCCTGCTGGTCGACATCGTCCCCAATCACATGTGTGTCGGGACCAACGACAATGCCTGGTGGAACGACGTCCTGGAGAACGGACGCCGCTCCCATTACGCCGGCACGTTCGACGTCGACTGGTCCCCGCCCAAGCCCGAGCTGCGGGGGAAGGTCCTGCTCCCCGTCCTGGGCGACCAGTACGGCCGGATCCTGGAGGGGGGCGAGCTGCAGCTCTGCCTCGAGGATGGAGGGCTGATGGTCAAATACTACGACCGCACCTTCCCGCTCAGCCCGGAGAGCCACGCGCAGGTCTTCGGCGACGCGCTGGCGCGGTTGGGCGCCGACCCCCGGCCAGAGAACGGAGTCGCGGCGCTGGAGTCCATCGCCGAGGTCTATCGGCCGGATCTGGCCTCCTCGCCGCCGGCGCGAGCGGCTGCGAAGCTTCGGCTGCGCGACCTCCTGGAGAGCTCGCCAGCGGTACGCCGGGCCCTCGAGGCGACGATCGAGAGCTTCAACGGCCAGAAGGGCGAGCCACACAGCTTCGATCGGCTCGAGAAGCTTCTGGCGTCGCAGGCCTATCGACTCAGCTTCTGGCGGGTGGCGGCAGAGCAACGACCTGGCGGCCGTCCGGGTCGAGGATCCGGCGGTCTTCGAGGCCGTTCACGCCAAGACGTTCGAGCTCCTCGACCGCGGCTGGATAACGGGGCTGCGGGTCGACCACGTCGACGGGCTCCGCGAACCGCGCGCGTACCTCGACGCCATCAGCCGGCGAACGGGCGGCATCTACGTGGTGGTCGAGAAGATCCTGGCGCCCGACGAGCGCCTGCCGCGCAGCTGGGAGACCGAAGGGACGACCGGGTACGAGATGCTCAATCTCGTCAACCGTCTGTTCGTCGCGCGGGCCGGAGAGGCGGCGCTCCTCGCCACCTACGACCGAGCGCGGACGGCGCGGGTCGGCTTCGCCGACGTCCTCTACACCTCGAAGCGCTTGATCCTCCAGGGCTCGATGGCCAGCGAGCTGGCGGTGCTCGCCCGGCGCCTCGACCGCATCTCGGAGCAGCATCGCTGGTCGCGCGACTTCACGCTGGGGACGCTCCAGCAGGTCCTCGGTGAGACGATCGCCTGCTTCCCGGTCTATCGGACCTACGTCGCGGAAGGGGACGCCGAGGTGGCGCCCCAGGACGTCGCCCACGTGCGCACGGCCCTGACCGCCGCCAGGCGCCGCAACCCCTCCGTCGACCCGTCGGTGTTCGAGTTTCTGGGGGACGTGCTCTTGATGCGCGATCCGTCCGGGCTCAGCGAGGTCGAGCGCGGCGAGCGCCGGGACTTCGTGCTCCGCTTCCAGCAGCTGACAGGGCCGGTGATGGCGAAGGGGCTGGAGGATACCGCCTTCTACCGCTACGTCCCGCTGCTCTCTGCCAACGAGGTCGGGGGCCTGCCCGACTGCATGAGCCTGTCGGTCCAGGAGTTCCACCGCGCGATGGAGGAACGGGCGCGCGAGCGATCGGCCGGCCTCTCCGCCAGCACGACCCATGACACCAAGCGCGGCGAGGACACCCGGGCCAAGTTGAACGTCCTGTCGGAGATCCCCGACGCCTGGGCCGAGGCCGTGACCCACTTCCGTGAGATCGCGGCGCCGCTCAAGCCCCGGCTGGACGGCGAACCAGCGCCCGACGGCGACGACGAGTTCTACATCTATCAGACGCTGCTGGGCGCGCTCCCCTTCGGGCGGATTGACGACGCGGCGGTCGCCGACCTCCTGCCCCGCGCGCAAGCGGCCGTCATCAAGGCGCTGCACGAGGCCAAGCGGAAGACCAGCTGGACGTATCCCGACACGCGATACGAGGAAGCGACGGCGACGTTCGTGGCCCGGCTCCTCGATCGGGCGGGTCCGTTCTTCCCCGCGCTGGAGGCGTTCGCGAGGCGGATCGAGCGGCCCGCGCAGCTGGCCGCGCTCGCGCAACTGGTCCTCAAGATCACCGCGCCGGGGGTGCCGGACTTCTTCCAGGGGACCGAGCTCTGGAACCTGAGCATGGTCGACCCCGACAATCGCCGGCCGGTCGACTTTGTCGCGCGTCGGAGCGCGCTGACGGCCTTGCAGGGGGAGAACCACCCTCCGGCGGAGCTCGCGCGGTCGCTGCTCGCGGAGCCGGCCGACGGCAGAATCAAGCTCTGGACGGCCGCCGGCCTTCTCGCCTGTCGGCGGCGCGAGCGCGAGCTCTTCGCGCGCGGCACCTACCTGCCGATCGCGGTCGAGGGCGCGCGCCGCGAAAACCTGGTCGCGTTTGCGCGCGGCTGGCAACGGCGAGCGGTGGTGACGGTCGTGGGCCGGTTCTTCACCGAGCTCGCAGACGGCGTCGTCGGCGAGGCCTGGGGCGATACCGCGCTGGCGCTACCGCCCGAGCTCGCGCTCGGCAACCTGACCGATGCCCTGACCGGAGAGACGGTCCGTGTCTCGAACGACCGGCTTTCCGTGGCGCGAGCCTTCGCGGTCCTTCCCTTCTGCGTATTGGTCGGAGACAGACTGGCAGGAGAGTAGCTCGACCAGGCGCGCTCGGGCCGCGGGGCCGGCGTTCACTGGTTGCCGCGGGCGATCCCTGGCGCGGCGGCGCGGGGACCACAATCGTGCCACCCGTCCTTGTCATCGACCCGCAGCGCCGCACATTCAGGACGGCGCCGGAGCTCGGCCCGGCAGGAGGGAGAATCATGGAGGGCGCGACGATCGATCCACGCGTGCGTCGGCATGGCCCGGCGGCATCTGATGACCATGGGCGCCGGGAGGCCGGCGGCGTGACGCGGCGAATGCCACCGTCGACCGCGCGGATGGCGCTCGGTCTTGGCTTGCTCGGCGTCGGCCTGGGCCTGGCCGAGCTGCTCGCGCCTCGTCGTCTGGCGCGGCTCATCGGCGTGCGCGATCGCCCGCGGACGCGGGCCTTGACCCGCACGCTCGGCGTCCGCGAGCTGCTGTCGGGCCTGGGTCTCCTCGGTCGCCGCCGGCCGGCGCCCTGGCTCTGGAGCCGCGTGGCGGGGGACGCCATGGATCTCGCGCTGCTGGGAACCGCGGCGCGACGCCGCGAAGCCCGGGACCGTCACGTGGGGACCGCCATCGCCACCGTCGTCGCGGCCACGGCCTTGGACCTCTACGCGGCCGTGAAGGCGACCGGGCGCGAGCGGACCGAAGAGACCGGTCCGGTGCGCCGCACGGTCACGATCGCCGTGACGCCGGAGCGCGCCTACGACTTCTGGCGCGCCTTGCCGAATCTGCCGCGTTTCATGCCGCGGCTGGAATCGGTGGAAGAGCTCGGGGCCGGCCGCTCGCGCTGGCGCGTCCGCGGGCCGCTCGGCAAGACGCTGCAGTGGGAGGCGGAGATCGTCGACGAGCGACCGAACGAGCGCCTGCGCTGGCGGTCGGTCGCCGGCGCCGAGGTGTCTCACCACGGTGAGGTGCGGTTTCGTCCGGCGCCCGGCCGGCGAGGCGTCGAGGTGACCGTCGACCTCTCCTATCTGCCGCCGGGTGGCGAGCTGGGTCGGGCCGCGGCCTTCTTTTCGACCGAAGCGATCGGCATCGAGCTCGAGCGCGATCTGCAGCGCCTCAAACAACTGCTGGAGCTGGGCGAGATCGTCCAGTCGGACGCCAGCGCTCACCCGGGCCGCCACGCGGCGCAGCCGTCCCGAACCTGAGGAGCCACGACCATGAAGGCGAACTGCTGGCTGGGCAAGCACAACGTCAGCGTCGAGACCGTCCCGGATCCGCGCATCCTGAACGCCACCGACGCGATCGTGAAGATCACCTCGACCGCGATCTGCGGCTCGGACCTGCACCTCTACAACGGCATCATCCCCACGATGGAGAAGGGGGACGTGCTGGGGCACGAGTTCATGGGAGAGGTGGTGGAGGTCGGCAAGCAGGTCGAGAAGCTGCGAGTCGGTGACCGGGTGGTGGTGCCGTTCCCGATCGCCTGCGGCCTCTGCAGCATGTGCGCGCGCGAGCTCTACGCCCTGTGTGAGAACTCGAATCCCAACGGATGGATGGCGCGGAAGCTCTGGGGCCATTCGCCGGCCGGGCTGTTCGGCTACTCTCACCTCCTCGGTGGGTACGCGGGGGGACAGGCGGAGTACGCGCGGGTCCCGTTCGCCGACGTCGGGCCCATCAAGGTGCCGGCGGGCCTGCCGGACGAGAAGGTCCTGTTCCTGTCGGACATCTTCCCCACCGGGTACATGGGCGCGGAGATGTGCGGCATCCAGCCGGGCGACGTCGTCGCTGTCTGGGGGGCGGGGCCGGTCGGTCAGTTCGCGGTCGCCAGCGCCCGCCTGCTGGGCGCCGAGCGCGTCGTCGCCATCGATCGCTTTCCGAGCCGGCTCGCGCTCGCGGCCGGCGCCGCGGGGGCGACCGATACCGTCAACTACGACGAGGAGGACGTCTACGACGCGCTGATGGTCCTCACGGGCGGACGGGGTCCCGACGCCTGCATCGACGCGGTGGGCACCGAGTCGCACGCGCACGGGCCGAGCTACGCCTACGACCGCGCGAAGCAGGCCCTGATGCTGGAGTCGGACCGGCCCCTCGCCCTGCGGGAGGCGATCCGGTGCTGCCGCAACGGCGGCACCGTCTCCGTCGTCGGGGTCTACGGCGGGTTCGTGGACAAGTTCCCGATGGGCGCGGTCATGAACCGCGGCCTCACCATCAGGGCCGGGCAGTGCCACGTCCAGCGCTACCTGCAGCCGCTGCTCCGGCGCATCGAGGAAGGCGCCATCGACCCGAGCTTCGTCATCACGCATCACCTGCCGCTCGCGGAGGCGGCGCGCGGCTACGAGATGTTCCTGGCCAAGGAAGACAACTGCGAGAAGGTGGTCCTGCACGCCTGAGCGTGCCGGGCGGGCTCCGACTCATCCGACCATTGAATTTCGGGCCAGCGTTCCGCGGTCGGGAAGGCCGGTACAGGTCCAGCCGGCGGTCGGATGTCAGCCCCCGGCGGGCTTCTCCGTGCTCTCCCGGGACGCCGCGTCCCTCTGGGCGCGGGCCACGTCCCGGAGCGCCAGCTCGGCTGCGCGCGCCCAGACGTCGCCTGGCACGTTTGTCGATCCCTCGGCCCCACCTTCTGCAGGCGAGCCACGACCTGAGTCGCAGGGCTGGCGATCCTCGTTCATGGCGCCTGGAAGGTATGACCGCGATCGCCAGGCGGTAGACCGACTAAACTTGTTTGATCGGCTTTCAGAGCAGCTCGTAGGGGGCGAGGGCGCACAGTGGCGCCTGTGTCGGAGATGCGACGACCCAGCCCGCCGGCGCGAGGCGTTCGGGGCGGTCAGCTCTCTCGCTGAGGGCCGAACAGGAAGCGGCCCACGCGCGACGTTCGAAAGCGTTCCGACAAGGCTCGTGTGTTTCTGATGGTCGCGGCCGTGGTGCCCCGGCTATACGGAGGCTGTGACAGCGAGATGGCCGCGGCCGCCGGCCTAGACTGCCTGAGGCTCGTCAGATCGCGCGCGAAGGCGATGACCTCGTCCGCTCGAGCAGACTCCGCGGCGAGCAGGGCGTCGAGATCAATCGCCATGGCCCGCGCGCTCTGGTAGCGATTCTCCGGATCGCGCTCCAGCGCCTTCATGACGATGGCGTCGAGCGCCCGAGGGACGTCCGGCCGGACGCGTGAAGGGGGCGGTACCGGCATCTGCAGGATCCGGTGGTACGTGATCGCCATGTGATCGGCCTCGAAGAGATGGTCCAGCGTGAGGAGCTCGTGCAAGACGACGCCGAGCGCGAACAGATCCCCTCGGCGGTCGACCGTGCCCCGCTCCAGCGTTTCCGGAGCGAGGTACGCGGGCTTCCCTTTGAGCGTCCCCTGCTGGGAGAGCGCCTGCGAGGCACGGTACTTGGCGACGCCGAAGTCGAGCAGCTTCACGGCTCCCATCGTCGTGAACATGATGTTCGACGGGGTGACGTCCCGATGAACGACGTGCAGCGGGGCCCCGTCGCCGTCCTGAAGGCCATGAACGTAGTCGAGGGCCCGGCAGACTTCGTGCGCGATGCGAGCCGCCACGAGCGGCGGCATCGACCGGCCGACGCGGCAGAGCGTGGACATCGCTTCCGCGAGCGACGTTCCGTCGACGTACTCCAACACCAGGAACAAGGTGCCGTCCGACTCGCCGAAGTCATAAACCTGTACGACGTTCGGGTGATTCAACATGCCCAGGATCTTCGCCTCGGAGACGAACATGCGAACGAACCCCTGGTCGCGTCCGTGCGCGGGAAGGATCCGCTTCAGGACGACGGTCCGCTGAAACCCACCCGGGCCGGTGCAGCGCGCCTTGAACACCTCGGCCATCCCGCCGATGCCCAACAGCTCGATCAGCTGGTAGCGTCCCAGCTGTTCCCCGAGCTGCCCTTGCGTCGTGGTCGACAAGATCTCGTCAACTCCCGCAATGGCGGCGGACGATGGCCAGGAGGTCGCGGATTTCCACCGGCTTCGGCACGTATGCGGCCGCGTCCAGGTCTTCCGAAGCGATCGCCAACTGCGCGCCGGCCGACATCAAGACGACCGGAATGTGAGCCAGCGTGGAGCTTCGTCGTTGCTGCTGACGAAAGTCCCACCCGTTCATCACCGGCATCATGAGGTCGAGACAGATGATCCCGCATCGCGCGGAGTCCGCGTTGAGGATCCGCAACGCCTCGGCGCCGTTCGAGGCCTGCAGCACCTGATAGTCCTCGTCCTCGAGAAGGGCCGCCAGGGCGTCGCGCGTGGCGTCGTCGTCTTCGACGATCATGACGGTCTTGCGCTCCCGGATGTCACCCATGCGTGTCGCCTCCGCGCGTGTCACTGGTGCTGGAGGAACGTAAGGACGATTCCTAGGAAGTCACTCGCTCTCGCCCCCCCGGCTCGCCGGATCGTGCTCGACGAGCCCCGGCCGGGCGACGCCGTCGTATCGACGCTTCTCCCCAAGATGGATCGTCCGTCCCCGTCCGCTGGAAACGGTCCGAGGACCACCGTCGATCAGCTGGAGTGGCTTCGTCCCGCGGCGCCCCGCCGAGACGGCGGGCTCGGCCCGCAGCTCCCGCGCGCCATGGCCGCTATGGACAGCAGCCAGGTGCCGCCTAGGGCCAGCCACTTCAGGACCGGGTGGGCGTGCCACAAGCTCACGTGAACGTGTGTTTCGCCTGGAAAGACGTCAAGGGCCCGACCCCAGATCGAAGCTCCCCGGACGCGTCGAGGCTCAGTGGCAGTCGGCCACGACGACCGTGACGTTGTCAGGTCCTCCGGCCGCCAGGGCCGCCTGAATCAACCCGTGGGCGACGCGGTTGATATCCGTCGTACCGCCCAGAATTCGAGCTATTTCCTGGTCGGGCACCGGGCCGTGGAGGCCGTCCGAGCAGAGCAGAATCCGATCGCCGCGATGAAGGCGGGCCTCCGACGCGATGGGTTCGATGGTCGAGCGCGTTCCCACCGCCTGGACCAGGACGTGGCGGTACGGAAAGGTGGCAACGTCCTCGGGACGGAGGGCGCCGGACTCTACCAACTGGTCGGCCATCGTCTGGTCGCGGGTCAAGAGCTGCAAACGGCCGTCGCGCAGAAGATAGGCGCGCGAGTCGCCCACCTGCACGACGAAGAGCCGGTCCGGCAGCACGATGGCCGCCGTGCAGGTGGTCCCCATGCCGCGGGTCTCCGGGCGCGCCTCGGCCTGAGCGAGCACGGCTCTGTTGGCGCCGCAGACGGCGCTCTTCAGCGATTCCTCCGGATCGGGCGCCGGGGCGCCGGGGGACCCGACGAGCTGCTGCTTGATTGCTTCCGCGGCGATGTGTGCCGCGAGGTCCCCGGCGGCAGCGCCGCCCACCATCGCACACCAGCAGCAGGATCCCCTGCGCGGAAAGGGGGATCTCCGTTCTCCTGCAGGGGGTGCTCAGATCTCCCGACCGCAGATCGGCGATCACGAAGGTGTCCTGATTGTTGGCGCGGGACGCCCCGATATCCGTCGCCCCGCAGATCGCCACCCGCTGGGCGGGCGCGGTGAGGTTTCGAACGCCTGGGAGGTCCGTCGACAGACTCATCGACTCCTGCTCCGACTCTGGGCGGCGAGCGGGCTCTACGCGCCCAGCTTCAGCTTGGCGAGGACGAAGCCCGCTGCCGAGGCGCACAGGAGCACGCGCAGCGGGTGACTCTTCACGACGCGTTTTGCCCGGCGTGAAAGTCCCGACACGGTTGCTCCGGCGTGCTTCACGGCCCGCCGCCCGGCGTGAAGCCGATTTGCGACCAGCGCCAGCGCCGAGTCGGCCTTCTTAGCCCCGTTCTTGACGACCTTCGTGGCCGACTTGGCCACGACACGCGCATGTCCGTGCTTTTGACTCATGTGCTCCCAGAACAGCCACAATCGTGCCAGGCGCACCGCAGACCGGCCCCAGCCTATCGGGGCACGGAAGCAACCGTACGGTAACCACCTGACTCGCACGTAACCGTTCAGCTACTCGCTCGGCAGCCGACCGGCGCGGCTGCTCAGCGACTCGCGGCGGCCGGCAGGTCGCGATCGGTCGGCGCGAGCGGGGGATCGTCCAGCGCCGGACCGTCGAGGCCGATGGTGGGGGGGAGCGTGGCGTCCTCGTCGGGAGACGGTTGGCTGTGGTGCCGCCGGTGGCGGCCGCCGGCGCGCTCGGCCCGCTGCTCGGTCGTCGCGGCGGCGATCGGGCGCGGCGCCCGGGGCGTCGCCTCGGCGGAGACCGACTGGAGCGCGGGCGCGCTCGCCGCGGGGGCCGGGCTCGCGCCGGGCGTCGCCAGGGGGCGCGCGCTCTCGGCCCGCACGAGGAGGAACATCCCGGCGGCCACCAGGGCGGCGGCCGCCACGCGGCGAAACCAGAGTCGCGGCGCCGGCGCGGCGGGTTCGGCGACGGCGGGCGCCGCGACGCCGGGCGCGGAGAGGGTCACCTCGACCGAGGGAACCGAGTCGCGCTCGACGGCCGGTGACTCGATCAGGGGGAGCGCCTCCGCGTCGGCGGCGGCGCGCGCGCTCTCCTCGATCAGCGCCTGGCGGTCGGCGCGCTCGGTGGCGAAGGCGAGCGTCACGAGCTTGCCGATCTGGCGCGCGTGCGAGTCGTCGGTCGCGGCGATGATGCGCGCGAGGTCGAGCTCCATGTCGGCGGCGGTCTGATAGCGGCCGGCGGGGTCGGGATCGAGGGCGCGCGCGCAGATGGCGTCCAGGCCCGCCGGGAGGCCGGCGTCGGCCGGCAGGCTCGGGAACGGCAGCCCCATCGAGAGGTGGGTCACGATCTGGACCTCGGTCATCCCCTGCCACATCCGCTTGCCCGACAGCAGCTCCCACAGCATGACGCCGGCGGCGAACAGATCGGCGCGGCGGTCGATCGGTTCGGGCTGCAGCTGCTCGGGCGCCATGTACGCCAGTTTCCCCTTGAGCGCGCCCGGACGGGTGTGGTGCGACGAGGCGAGCGTCTTGGCCACGCCGAAGTCGACGAGCTTCACCTGCCCGTCGTAGGTCACGAAGACGTTGTGGGGGCTGACGTCGCGATGGACGACGCCGAGCGAGCGGCCGTCGAGATCGGCGAGCTCGTGCGCGTGCTCGAGCCCGGCCAGCACGCTGGAGACGATCCGGAGCCGCACCGCCACGCTCAGCTCGGCCGAGCCGCGCAGCCGGTTCAGCACGCGCGTCAGCGGCTGGCCGTCGAGATACTCCATCGCCATCGCGACGCCGGCCTCGTCGGAGATGACCTCGAAGGTCCGCACCAGGTTGGGGTGGTCGAGGCGCACCGAGAGGCGCGCTTCGTCCATGAACATGGTCATGAACTCGGGATCGCTGGCCAGCTCGGGCCAGATCCGCTTCAGCACCACCAGCCGCCGCGCCCCGCAGCCGGCGTCCATCATCGCCAGCAACGCCTCGGCCATCCCGCCGCGACCGATGCGCGCGATCGGCCGGTAACGGCCGCCGGTCGAACCGGCAGGGGCGGGCGCGGGGCCGAGCGACGGCACGACCCTCGCTGTGTATCACGCCGCGTGAACGTCGCCGGCGACGAAATGGCAGCAATCGTCGTCGGAAGTGCGAACAATTTCCGGACGTTCGGCCGGGGATCGAGAGGCGGCGCGCTCACCCGCGGCCTGCTGTCGCGACCTCGCGCACAGAAGGCCGATCCGTGTTCGAGCTAGGGTCTTCGAAAATGCGACGGGCGTTGTGTGTATTGGCGGCGCTGGTGCTCGCCGGCTGCGGAAACGGGAGCGGCGGATCGAAGGGCGCCGGCTCGGGCGGCGCTGCGGGGAGCGCGCGCGGCGGCGCGGGCGCCGGGGGGAGCCACGGGGCGGACGTCGACGCCTCGGCGACCGGCGGCGCTGGTGACGTCGGCGGCTCGGGCGGCCAGCCCGCGGGCGGCTCGGGCGGAAAAGCGGGGACGAGCGGCGCGGGCGGCAAGGCCGCGGGCGGCGCCGG